>NZ_JADDKI010000072.1:0-8201 GCF_015356725.1 Dietzia sp. SYD-A1 | reverse complement strand
CCCGAGCCCCCCGAGCTCGCGGATCCGGCCTCGCGGAAGAACATCACCACGATCACGCGCACGTAGAACGAGGCCGCGATCGCGCTGGTGAGCACACCGATCACCACCAGGGTCACGGCGCCGCCGGCGACGGCGGCCGAGAAGACCGCGAACTTGGCGATGAACCCGCTGGTCAGGGGAATCCCTGCCAGTGCGAGCAGCAGCACCGCGAACGCGCCCGCCACCAGCGGCTGGCGCCGGCCCAGTCCGGCCCAGGCCCGGAGATCGCCGATCTCGGCGCCGTCGGCGTCCCGGACCAGCCCGGCCGCGGCGAACACGCCCACGGTGCTGACGGCGTACGCAGCGAGGTAGAAGAGCATCGCGGACGTCCCGGTGGACTGGACCGCGATCACCCCGGTGAGCAGGAACCCGGCGTGGGCGATGGAGGAGTACGCCAGGAGCCGCGTGACGTCGTTCTGCGCGACCCCCACGACAGTTCCCACGATCATCGTCAGCGCCGCGATCACCCACAGCACCGGCGCCCAGTCCGCCTCGAGGCCGGGCACCGCGGTGTGGAAGAACCGGAGGATCGCGCCGAACGCGGCGACCTTGGTGCCGGCGGCCATGAACGCGGTGATCGCGGTTGGCGCGCCCTGGTAGACGTCGGGGGTCCAGGTGTGGAACGGCACGGCGCCGACCTTGAACAGCAGGCCCACCGACATCATGGCCACGCCGATCAGGGCCAGGGCGCCGCCCCCGTCGGCCTCGACCGCCTCGGCGATCCCGCGGAAGTCCACGGTCCCGGCGGCGCCGTACACCAGCGCGACGCCGTAGACGAAGAACGCCGAGGAGAACGCACCCAGGAGGAAGTACTTGACCGCCGCCTCCTGCGAGAGCAGGCGTCGCCGCCGGGCCATCCCGCACAGGACGTACAGGGGCAGCGAGAGCACCTCCAGCGCGATGAACAGGGTGATCAGGTCGTTCGCCGCCGGGAACAGCATGAGGCCGCCCGTGGCGAACAGCGTGAGGGGGAAGATCTCGGTCTGGGTGAACCCCGCGCGCTCGGCGTCGCGCTCTCCCGAACCGCCGGGGGCCACGGCGGCCTGGGGCGCGAAGCCCGCGAGGACCTTCTTGCGGGAGGCCGAGGGGATGACGGTGCGCTCGCCGATCAACAGTCCGGCGGCGACGGCCACGACCACCGTGACGCCCTGCAGGAACAGCGCCGGCCCGTCGACCGCGACCGCGCCCTCGGCCGTGACGATCCGCGTCCCGGACAACAGGAGCACGGAGACGAGGGCGGCGGCGAGACCGCCCAGGTAGACGGCCATCTGTGTGGCATAGCGCCGCCGGGCGGGGACGAACGCCTCCACCAGCACACCGACGATCCCCGCCCCGAACACGAGGAGAAGGGGCGCGAGCGATCCGTACGCGATGTCCGGGGTCATCGGGCTCCTCCCACGAGGGCGACGGTGTGGGCGACCGCCGGTTCGATCACGTCCAACGCGGGCTGCGGGTAGAAGCCCAGCACGATCAGCGCCACCACCAGGGGGATCACCACCACGAGTTCGCGGTGGCCCAGATCAGGTGTCCGCGCCAGCCCGGTCGCGGGTGGTCCACCCATCACCCGTTGGTAGGTCCACAGGATGTAGATCGCCGCCAGGACGAAGGTGCTGGTGGCGAGCACCGCGGCCACCGGGTACGGGCCGAAGGTGCCGACGAACACCAGGAACTCGCTGACGAACGGGGCCAGACCCGGGAGTGACAGGGTGGCCAGGCCGGCGATGAGGAACGTCCCGGCGAGGAGGGGGGCCACCTGCTGCACGCCTCCGTAGTAGCCGATCTCCCGGATGCGGTGTCGGCGGACGAGGAACCCGGCCACGAGGAACAGCGCGGCCGTGGCGACGCCGTGGTTGACCATGTAGAGCGTGGACCCGGCGGCCGCCTGCTCGGTCCTCGCGAAGATCCCCAGGATGATGAACCCGAAGTGGGAGATGGAGGCGTAGGCGATCAGCCGGAGCAGGTCGGTCTGGGCGATGGCCATGAGGCCGCCGTAGACGATGCTGACCACCGCGAGCGTGATGAGCACCGGCGCCGCCGTCGCGGCCGCATCCGGGAACAGCGGCAGGCTGTAGCGCAGCATCGCGAACGTGCCGACCTTGTCCACGACGGCCATCATCAACACCGCCGACGCGGGCGTCGCGGCCACGGCCGCGCCGGGCAGCCAGGTGTGGAACGGCCACAGTGGCGCCTTGATCGCGAAGGCCAGGGTGAAGGCGGCGAACATCAGCAGCGCCACGCCGGGCGTGATCTCCAGCCGACCGTCCGCGACGGCCGCGGTGATGAGGCGGTAGTCGAACGTGCCCGCCCCGATCGATCCGGCGTCAGTCCCTATCCCGGCGCGGGCGGTGAGCACGTAGAGGCCGATCACCGCGACCAGCATCACCAGCCCGCCGAGCAGGTTGTAGATGAGGAACCGCACGGCCGCCGCAGCCCGGTCGGCCCCGGTGGAGTCGCTGTGGCCGAACCCGCCGATGAGGAAGTAGAGCGGGATGAGCATGGCCTCGAACGCGACGTAGAACAGCAGCACGTCCAGGCTGGTGAACGCCACCAGCGCCAATCCCTGCGTGGTCAGCAGCAATGCCGGGTAGGCCTGCGCGCGGCGACCGTGGGCGCCGTCGTCGACATCGTGCCATCCGGCCAGCAGGAGCAGCGGCATGAGGGCGGCCGTGAGCAGGACCAACACCAGGGCGATCCCGTCGAGCCCGAGCGTGTAGGTGGCGCCGAAGGCCGGGATCCACGAGCGTGACTCGACGAACTGGTGGGTCTGGCCTGCGGGGTCGAACCCCACCGCGAGCGCGACGGCCACGGCCAGCACGCCGAGCGACGTGGCCAGGGCGAGGGGTCTCGCGGCGCGTCGCGCGCCGGAGGGGAGGGCGACGACGACGAGAGCGCCGACCAGGGGCGTGAGCCACAGCGCGGAGAGCAGACCGGGCCCGTTCACAGCACACCCCCGGCCGACATGGCGGCGATGATCAGGGCCGCACCCACGAGCATGTACAGCGCGTAGGAGCGGGTGAGTCCGGACTGCAGCAACCGGCCCCGGGCCGACAGGGCCCCTATCGCCGCCGCGATCCCGCCCGTCGCACCGCCCACGACCCTGCGGTCGACCACCGCGGTGCCCGCGACCAGGGCCTGGCCCGGCCGCATCAGGGCCCCCTCGTTGACGGCATCGGCGTAGAGGTCCCGGCGCGCGGCCCGGGTGAGTGCGGAGGCGTCCGGCGGCACCTCGAGCGGGATCTCGCCCCGGCCGTACAGCCGCACCGCGATGGCGATCCCGGCGGCCACGACCACCAGTGAGGCGGTGGTGACCAGCCAGACCGGCACGACGTGCTCGACGTGGTGTCCACCCACGACCGGGGCCAGCCAGTCCTCGAGCCGCCCGCCGATCGCGAGCAGGGCTCCGGAGGCCACGGACCCCACCGCGATGACGATCATCGGCGCCGTCATGGACACCGGTGACTCGTGGGGATGCGCGCCGTCCCGCCAGCGCCGTCGGCCGAAGAAGGTCAGGATCATCACCCGAGTCATGTAGAACGCGGTCAGACCGGCTCCGAGGAGCGCCACCGCGCCCAGCAGGTAGCCGGCCGCTCCGCCGCCACCCACGTCGAACGCCGCGGAGATGATGCCCTCCTTGGAGTAGAAGCCGGCGAACGGCGGGACGCCGATGATCGCGAGGTACCCCAGTCCGAAGGTGACGAAGGTGACCGGCATGACCGTGCGGAGGGCGCCGTACCGTCGCATGTCGACCTCGTCGTCCAACCCGTGCATGACCGATCCCGCGCCGAGGAAGAGTCCGGCCTTGAAGAAGCCGTGGGTGAGCAGGTGCATGATCGCCAGGGCGTATCCGGCCGGGCCGAACCCGGCCGCCATGACCATGTAGCCCACCTGGCTCATGGTCGAAGCGGCGAGCACCTTCTTGATGTCGTCCTTGGCGCAGCCGATCACCGCGCCGAACAGCAGCGTCACCGCGCCGACGGCGATCACCGCCGTCCGCGCCGCCGGTGCCGCGTCGAAGATCGGATTGGCCCGGGTGATGAGGTAGACCCCGGCGGTGACCATGGTCGCCGCGTGGATCAGGGCGGAGACCGGGGTGGGGCCCTCCATGGCGTCCCCGAGCCACGACTGCAGCGGCACCTGGGCGGACTTGGCGCAGGCGCCCAGCAGCAACAGCAGTCCGAGTGCGGTGACCACGCCCGGGCCGAGGTCGGGCGCGACGCCGTCCACACCCGCCGCGACGGTCCCACCGTCGATCGCGGCGAAGACCCCGTCGAAGGACAGGGTCCCCAGCTGGGTCACCATCACCATCAGCGCGACGGCGAGCCCGATGTCGCCGACGCGGTTGACGACGAAGGCCTTCTTGGCCGCCGTGGCCGCGGACGGCTTGTGCTGCCAGAACCCGATGAGCAGGTAGGAGACCAGTCCCACGCCCTCCCATCCCAGGTAGAGCACCAGGAAGTCGTCCGCCATCACCAGCAGCAGCATCGCGGCCAGGAACAGGTTGAGGTAGGCGAAGAACCTCCGTCGCGCGGGATCGGCGGCCATGTATCCGGTCGAGTACACGTGGATGAGCAGGCCGACGCCGGTGATCAGCAGGACGAACACCATGGAGAGCTGGTCCAGTCGCAGGCCCATGTCCACGGTGAGGTCGCCCACCGAGATCCAGGTGAACAGTGTCTGCTGCAGGGTCCGGTCTGCGGGCCCGCGGCCGGCCAAGGCGCCGAACTGCCAGACGGCCGCACCGAACGCGGCGAGCGCGGCGGCGCAGCCCAGCAGGTGGCCCCACGGGTCGCTGCGGCGCCCCAGGAGCAGCAGGAGGGTGGCACCGAGCAGCGGCAGGCCGGGGATCAGCCACAACGTCACATCAGGAGTCATCGGCGCGTCCTCAATACCTGAGCAGACTGGCGTCGTCGATCGAGGCCGACCGGCGGGAACGGTAGATGGCCATGATGATCGCCAGGCCGATCACGACCTCGGCCGCGGCCACCACCATGACGAAGAACGCGAACACGTGTCCGCCCACGTCGCCGTGCATCCGGGCGAACGTCACGAGCGCGAGGTTGGTGGCGTTGAGCATGAGCTCGATGCACATGAACACCACGATCGCGTTGCGCCGCAGCAGGAACCCGGCCGCGCCGATCGTGAACAGGATCGCCGAGAGGTAGAGGTAGTTCTCGGGGTTCACGGTCGTCCCCCCTCGTCGGGCCCTGCCGTGTCGCCGGAGCCCAGCTCGCGGTCGGAACCGTGCCGTCGCAACACCTCGCTCACCGAGTCCGTGGCCTCCGAGCCGTCGGGCAGGCGGGCCGGGGAGTCCGCGGAGTTGCGACGCGCGTACACGCCGGGGCTGGGCGGCGGCGTCACCCGGGCGGTGCCGTCGTGCTGCCAGTCGAGGAACCGCTGCTCGGACATCTCGCGCTGGGTGCGGCGTCCGGAGAACCGCTCGCGGTGTGCCAGCACCATGGCACCCAGGGTGGCGATGATCAGCAGGACCCCGGTGAGCTCGAACGCCCACACGTGGCGGGTGAACAGCAGCGTGGCCAGGGCGGGCACGTCGTCGTGGTCGGCGCCGAAACCGGTGAACGGGGGCAGCTGCGCGCGGGCCAGCCCGGTCGCCAGGAGGACCCCGAAACCGAGCCCGGCGACGATCGCGGCCACGCGGTGGCCTCGGATCCGCTCCACCAGGGACTCCGAGGACTCCACCCCGATGAGCATCACCACGAACAGGAACAGCATCATCACCGCGCCGGTGTAGACGACGATCTGGCCGACGCCCAGGAACACCGCCCCCTGCGCCATGTACAGCACGGCCAGGGCGACCATCGTCATGGCCAGGCAGAGCGCGGAGTAGACCGCCTTGGTGGCGGAGACCACCCCGAGGGCCCCGACGACCACCACGACCGCGAGCACCCAGAACAGGACCGACTCCCCGGTGGACACCGAGTCCCCGGCCATCACGACCTGCTCCCGCCATCGGGTCCGCTCGACGCGGTCCCCAGGACGTCGCCACGGTAGTAGTCGGCGTGCGTCGTCCCCGGGGCCATGTCGTGCGGGGCGGGGACCATCCCGTCGAGCATCGGCCCCAGCAGGTCCTGCTTTTCATAGATGAGCCCGGCCCGGTCGTCGCCGACCATCTCGTAGTCGTTGGTCATGGTCAGCGCGCGGGTCGGGCAGGCCTCCACGCAGAGCCCGCACCCGATGCAGCGCAGATAGTTGATCTGGTAGATCCGCCCATAGCGCTCGCCGGGTGAGTACCTCTCGGCCTCGGTGTTGTCGGCGCCCTCCACGTAGATCGCGTCCGCCGGGCAGGCCCACGCGCACAGCTCGCAGCCGATGCACTTCTCCAGGCCGTCGGCGTAGCGGTTGAGCTGATGGCGGCCGTGGTATCGGGGGGCGGTGGGGACCTTCTCCTCCGGGTACTGCTCGGTGTGCTTCTTGCGGAACATCGTCGCGAACGTGACGCCGAACCCGGCGAGCGGCTCGAGGACCCTCGGGATCCTAGGCATTGCGGGCCTCCTCCGATGAGGTGCGCTGGTGGGGCAGCGGCGGGACGGGGAACCCGCCCGCCACCGGGTTGTAGGCCGGGTCGCCGGACCCGGTCGATACCCGTGATCGGTCGGAACGGTCCGTGGCGGACCCCCCGCGGCTCGGGCGGGTGCCGATGCGCGAGCGGAGGGCCAGCACGATCACGACCACCGCGATCAGACCGACGGTCACCAGGGCGATGGCCACCCCGTCGTACCCGGCGTTCGAGAAGGCCCGGATGCTCGCCACGGCCATCACCCACGCCAGGGAGACGGGGATGAGCACCTTCCAGCCGAACCCCATGAACTGGTCGTAACGGAGCCTCGGCAGGGTGGCCCGCAGCCAGATGAACAGGAACATGAAGCCCCACACCTTGATGACGAACCACAGCAGCGCCCACCACCCGGAGTCCGCGCCGTCGATCAGGGAGAACGGCAGGGGGGCCTGCCAACCGCCGAGGAACAGGGTGGCCGCGAGTGCCGAGACCGTGGTCATGTTGACGTACTCGGCCAGCATGAACATCGCGAACCGCAGCGACGAGTACTCGGTGTGGAACCCCCCGACCAGCTCGCCCTCGGCCTCGGGAAGGTCGAAGGGCGCGCGGTTGGTCTCGCCGACCATGGAGATGACGTAGATGAGGAACGAGGGCGCCAGGAGGAACACGAACCAGACCTCGGCCTGGGCGGCGACGATGCCCGAGGTCGACATGGTCCCCGCGAACAGGAACACACCCACGAAGGACAGTGCCATCGCGATCTCGTAGCTGATCACCTGCGCGGTGGAGCGGAGCCCCCCGAGCAGCGGGTAGGTGGAACCGGAGGACCAGCCGGCCAACACGATCCCGTACACCCCGATCGACGTGACGGCCAGGATGTAGAGCACCCCCACGTTCAAATCGGTGAGCTGCAGCGGAGTCCGGTGACCGGCGATCGAGACCTCGGGCCCGAAGGGGATCACCGCGAACGCCATGAACGCGGGGATCACGGCGATGACCGGGGCCAGCAGGAAGATCGGCTTGTCCACCCCGGCTGGGATCAGCCCCTCCTTGAGGGCGATCTTCACGCCGTCGGCCAGGCTCTGCAGCATGCCCAGAGGCCCGACCCGGTTGGGTCCCACCCGCATCTGCATCCAGGCGATGACCTTGCGCTCGAGGTAGATCGCGGCGAGCACCGTGACCACCAGGAACGCGAAGACCGCGAGCACCTTGAGCAGCACCAACCACCACGGGTCGATGCCGAACGCGGACAGGTCCGGGTGCGCGGTCGCCGTCACGGGGCCACCTCCCCGGCGACGATCCGGACCACGTCTCCCGCGGCCGCGGCGAGCGCGGCGTTGACGGCCGATCCGGGCGAGTTCTGCGGCACCCACACCACGCGATCGGGAATCTCGGTGACAGCGCAGGGCAGGGTGATCGATCCGCGCCCGGTGGTCACGGTCAGTGGCTCGCCGTCCGCGACGCCGACCTCGTGCGCGGTGGCCGGGGACAGCCTGGCGACGGGGGTGCGGGCCGTTCCGGCCAGGTGCGGTTCGCCGTCCTGCAGACGACCCGAGTCGAGCAGCATCCGCCAGGTGGCCAGGACGGCCTGCCCGGCGGGGGGCCGGGGCGTCCGGGCCCGGTCCGGGGGAGCCGACCTCCTCGTCGT
>NZ_JADDKI010000680.1:0-724 GCF_015356725.1 Dietzia sp. SYD-A1 | reverse complement strand
ACCCCCGGCCACGCGGGCGGACCCCCGGCCGCCCGGGGTCAGCCGCGGTTGGGCTCGGCCTTCTCCTCGGGGTGCTCGGCGAAGTTCTCGACGCCCTCGGCGATGAGCTTCTCCCCGAGGTCCTTGCCCTTCCACTCACCGGGCGTGACGTGCTTGCCGGGCTCGAGGTCCTTGTAGTGGAGGAAGAAGTGCTCGATCGCCTTGAGCTCGAAGTCCGGGACGTCCTCGATGTCCTGGATGTGCTCCCACCGCGGGTCCGTGGCCGGGACGCACAGCAGCTTGTCGTCGCCGCCGGCCTCGTCGGACATGGTGTAGACACCCACGACGCGGGCGTTGACGATCACGCCGGGGTGCACCGACTCGTCCAGCAGGACCAGCGCATCGCACGGGTCGCCGTCGTCGGCGAGCGTGTTGTCGATGAACCCGTAGTCGGCCGGGTAGCCCATCGAGGTGAACAGGAACCGGTCGAGGTAGATCTTCCCGGTCTCGTGGTGGATCTCGTACTTGTTGCGCGAGCCCTTGGGGATCTCGATGGTCACTTCGACGGACACTGGCGTACCTCGCTGATCGGCGTTCTCGGGACCCCGGACGCGCGCCCGGGAATTCGCACCGATTCTAGTAGGCAGGTCCGGCACCGGGGGCGGTCGCCGTCAGGTCGCCCGCTAGCGTGGGTGATCGATGGCCGCAGCCCGGTCGGGGGCGAGGGCTGGAGAGTGCGGGAGGG
>NZ_JADDKI010000679.1:0-852 GCF_015356725.1 Dietzia sp. SYD-A1 | reverse complement strand
GTGCCCGCGCACGTGCCGGGTGGGCGTGAACGCGGCGTGCGCCGACTGGGGAACGTGGCCCACGGTTCCGCGCAGCACCACCCTGCCGTGCACCTGAGCCCCGGGAGGGAGCAGGCCGCAGCAGGCGTCGGCGAGGGTCGACTTCCCGGCCCCCGACTCGCCGACGATCGCCAGGACGTCGCCCGCGCGTACCGCCACCGTGACGTCCGCCAGCACGGTGCGCGGGCGACCGTCGGGGCTGGGCATCTGAACCGTGAGCCCGTCGACTCTGAGCGCCGGCCCGGGCGCGGTCTCCGACACGGCCCGGGGGTCGGAGAGGGTGAGGACCTCGTCGTCGTCATGCCGGTGTCTCGGCAACGGTGACCACCCGCGGGGACCACGCCGGCCGGCGGGGGCGAGCAGCGCCATGGCCACGGTCACCACGATCAGCGCGGCGGACGGGAAGGCCAGCGCCCACCAGCGACCCAGCAGCAGATCTTCGCGGGACAGGGCGATGAGGGTCCCCAGGCTCGCTTCTTCGGGCGGCACCCCGATGCCGAGGAACGACAGGGTGGACTCGTGCCACACGGCGTGGGGGAGCATCACCACCACCGCCAGCGCCGCCTGCCCGGCGACGGCCGGGAGCACATGGTGGCGCACCAGCCGGGCGGGGGAGAACCCGGCCACCCGCGAGGCGGCCACGTACCCGGAGGCCATGACCTTCTGCGTCTCCGCGCGCACGATCCGCGCCACCGGGGGCCAGTGGGTCACTGCCAGGGCCAGCACGAGGGCGGTGATCGACCCACGGAACAACGCGACCACCACGACCGTCGCCAACAGGTGCGGGACCGCGGCCACGGCGTCGGTCACGCG
>NZ_JADDKI010000678.1:0-810 GCF_015356725.1 Dietzia sp. SYD-A1 | reverse complement strand
CCTCCCGACCACGGGCGACACCCCGCCCGCCGATGAGCCGACCCCGGAGGACCAGGCCGAGCCCGCCGGCGTCGACGAGCTCACCGAGGAGGAGCGCGCCCTGCGCCGCCCCCGCCTGATGTGGTTCAACGCGGCGCTGACGATCGCGGTGCTGGCCGCGCTCATCGTCGGCGTGGCCCCTCCGGAGCTGATCTTCCTCGTCGGCGTGGTGGTGGCGCTGGTCGTCAACTACCCGGGACTGAAGAGTCAGACCGCCCGCATCGAGGCCCACGCCACCGGAGCGATGCTCATGGCGACCACCCTGCTCGCCGCGGGATCGTTCCTCGGCATCCTCGAGGGCTCCGGGATGATCACGGCCATGGCCGACGCGGCGACGTCCGTCATCCCCTCCTCCGCCGCGCCGGGCCTGCCGGTGATCATCGGCATCCTCGGCGTCCCGCTGAGCCTGCTGTTCGGGCCGGACGCGTTCTACTTCGGGGTCCTTCCCGTCCTCAACGCCCTCGGGGAGCAGTACGGGGTGTCCTCGATCGAGATGACGCAGGCCGCGCTGCTCGGCCAGGAGACGGTCGGCTTCCCGATCAGCCCTCTTACCGGGTCCTTCTACCTGCTCGTCGGTCTGGCCGGGGTGGACATCGGCAAGCACATCAAGGCGCTGTTCGGCTGGGCGTGGCTGGTGAGCATCGTCATGGTCGTCGTGGCGCTGCTGACCGGCGTCATCGCCTTCGGGGCGACCGCATGAGCCGCGGGCCGGAAACCGTGAACCGCGGTTCGGGCCGCTCGGGCCGAGGCCCGGGCCGCACGATCCGGCTG
>NZ_JADDKI010000677.1:0-815 GCF_015356725.1 Dietzia sp. SYD-A1 | reverse complement strand
CGACGCTACCCCGCGCCGAGGTGCCGCCCACCGACGGGCCTGCGCCTCTCCACCGCCTCGGCGCGGGGTAGCGTCGACAGCGTGTCCCGCGCCGATCTCGACAAACAGCCCCGCGACGTCGCGTCGATGTTCGACGGCGTGGCCAAGCGTTATGACCTGACCAACACCATCCTGTCCGGGGGAATGGACCACGTGTGGCGCCGCCGGGCGCGGTCGCTGCTGGCGCCTCGTCCCGGGGAGCGCATCCTGGACCTGGCCGCCGGGACCGCGGTCTCCACGGTGGAGTTGGCCAAGTCCGGCGCGTGGTGCGTGGCCGCCGACTTCTCGCTGGGAATGCTCCGTGCCGGCGCCGCGCGTGACGTGCCCAAAGTCGCCGGCGACGCGATGAGGCTGCCGTTCGCCGACGAGTCCTTCGATGCCGCCACCATCAGCTTCGGGCTACGCAACGTGCAGGACACCGCAGCGGGGCTGCGCGAGATGGCGCGGGTCGTCCGGCCGGGGGGCAGACTGGCCGTGGTGGAGTTCTCCACGCCCGTCTTCCCGCCTTTCCGTGCGGTCTACATGAACTACCTCATGCGGGCGCTGCCCAGGATCGCCACCAGCGTGTCCTCGAACCCCGACGCGTACGTGTACCTGGCCGAGTCGATCCGCGACTGGCCGGACCAGCAGGCGCTGCGCGCCCTGGTGGAGTCGAGCGGGTGGGAGCGCTGCAGCGTCACCAACCTCACCGGGGGCATCGCGGCGATCCACCTGGCCCGCCGCCCGGCCTGACCCGACCCGGCAGGCCCGGTCGACCCGACCCGGCGGGCCCGGTC
>NZ_JADDKI010000676.1:0-876 GCF_015356725.1 Dietzia sp. SYD-A1 | reverse complement strand
GGGCGGTGGGGTCGCGGGAGCGGACGACAGGGACGGCGGGCGGGGTGTCAGAGCCAGGCGACGTGCGGGGCGAGCACCGCGTAACCCACGAACGCGACGACGTCCAGGAGTGTGTGCGCCAAAATGAGCGGCCACAGCCGTCGGGTCCGCATCCACCACAGGGCGAACACGATCCCCATCGCGAGGTTGCCCAGCCCCCCGCCGAAGCCCTGATAGAGGTGGTAGGACCCCCTCAACAGCGCGGTGCCCACGAGTGCGACGGCGGGCGGGATCCCGAGTTGGCGCAGGCGCACGAGCAGATAACCCACAACGAGGATCTCCTCGGCGGCACCGTTGCCCGCGGCCGACAGGACCAGCACGATCGGGCGCCACCACGTCTCCGTGAGTCCGGACCCCGCCACCTGCAGGTTGATCCCCGCCGCCACAGCGCCCAGGTAGAACGCGAGCCCGGGGATGCCGATCACGGCGGCCAGGGCGATCCCCCACGCGATCTGCCGGCCGGCGCGGTCCCGGACGAGCCCGACCGCCCGGGGGCCGAGCCCGGAGTGCGCGAGCAGGACCAGCGGCAGCACCGACCACGCCAGTAACCGCAGTACCGCGAGGAGCTGGTACGCCACATCGAGCCACGCGTGCTCCGAGCGCGAGGGGTTGAGGGTGGCGGTCTGTCCCGCCAGGGGTTCCGGGGCGAGCAGCGCCGACGCGAGATCGAGGACCGAATACAGGCCGGCCAGGCCGAAGGTCACCAGGAGGACGACGACGAGTTCGACCACCAACAGCCGGCGGGTGCGGGGGTCGGTGACCGGGTCGTACCTCGAGGCGTAGCACCGGAACGCCTCCCGCGGCGAGAGCGCCCGCCGCGCGCGACCCGCCGCCCGC
>NZ_JADDKI010000675.1:0-489 GCF_015356725.1 Dietzia sp. SYD-A1 | reverse complement strand
GACCCTGGTGTTCGCCGTCGCCGTGGCGCATCGTCTGGCCGGGGCCCCGAGCCTGCCCGGTCGCCCGCGTGCCGTCGTGGTCGCGCCGACCCGCGAGCTGGCGGTGCAGAACGCTGAGGTACTCGCCGAGGTCGGTGCGGGCGCGGGCCTCCGCGTGGCCACGTTCGTCGGCGGTCAGCCCCTGTCCAAGGATCGCCGGACCCTGGTGGCGCCGGTCGACATCGCGGTGGGAACCCCGGGTCGCCTCACCGATCTGATCCGGACCGGAGCCATTTCCACCTCGGACGTCCGGGTCCTCGTCCTGGACGAGGCGGATCATCTGTTGGGGCAGTCCTTCGGCGAACAGACGGCGGTTCTGCTCGCCGACTGCGATGACGCGACCCTGTTGTCGACAACGGCCACGGCGGACCCCGGGGTCGAGGACGCCCTGCGACGCCGGCGACCGGGGCTGTGCATCCACCGGGTGGACTCCCCCACCCACCCCACACC
>NZ_JADDKI010000674.1:0-1590 GCF_015356725.1 Dietzia sp. SYD-A1 | reverse complement strand
GGGTTCGCGGGGACCGACTATGTGCTTGAAGACCTGAACCCGTCCGGGGTAGCGGGTCAGAGGCACGATCACGCCACCGCCGGTGTGCTGGTGGGGTTCGAGGTGCACCCGGGGGTCGCCGGTGGCGGGCGCGGCAATGAGTCGGTCGAGCGCCACCCGGTGAGCCCGAGCGAGCGGGATGAGCAGGTCCAGGGTCGGTTGTCGGTGGCCGGTCTCGAGTCGGGACAGGGCGCTGACCGACAGGCCGGTCTGCTCCGCCAGCTCGCCCAGCGTGAGTCCGCGGCTGGTCCTGAGGGCACGCAGACGGGGTCCGATCGCCTCGATGATCCTCGACACCTCCGCGTGCACCTCCTCATCTTTGCAGATTCCGCAAAAGTCCTGGGAGCACCGGGCAGGGGCCCGCAAGCATTGACCGCGAACGATCGCCCCTGTGGAAAGGCTGGTGTCCGCGTGATCCAGACGACTGTCCCCGCTCCCGTTGCACCGAGTCGCCGCCGGTGGGCGGTGGTGGCGGTGTGCGGCTTCGCGCTGTTCCTGGTGGGAGTGGACACCACGATCGTGACCATCGGACTGGGAGAGATCGGCGGGGCTCTCGGCGTGGGAGCTGACCGGTTGTCGTGGGTGGTGGACGCCTACACGGTGGTGTTTGCGGCTCTGCTGATCACCTCGGGCGCCCTGGCAGACCGCGTCGGCCGCCGCCGGGTGTTCACGACCGGTCTGGTGGTGTTCGGAATCGCCTCGTTGGCGTGTGCGTCCGCGCCGACCCTCGGCGTCCTCATCACCGCGCGGGCCGTCCAGGGCGTCGGCGCCTCCATGCTGACCCCGGTCGCGCTGGCGATCGTCGTGAACGTGATGACCGACCCGCGCGAGCGGGCCACGGCGATCGGTATCTGGGGAGCGATCTTCGGGCTCAGCATGGCGGCCGGCCCTGTCACGGGTGGGGTCTTGATCTCCTCGTTCGACTGGCGTGCGGTGTTCTGGATCAACGTCCCCGTCGTGCTGCTCGCCCTCGTGCTGGTGGCGCTCGTGGTCCCCGAATCGCGCGGGCAGCACATCCGACGGATCGACGCGCCCGGGCAGGCCTTGCTCATCGTGCTTCTCGTCGTGGCCGTGGGCCTGCTGATCGAGGGGCCACGAACCGGCTGGACCGCCTCGGCTGCGCTCGTCGGCTACGGCGTGCTGGCGGTGACCCTCGCCGCGTTCATCGCGATCGAGTCCGGTCGCCGCGAGCCGCTCATCGAACCGGCCCTGTTCCGTCGCGCGAGTTTCACCGGCGCGGTGGTCGGCGCCTTCGTCGTCTTTGTCGCGTTCAGCATGACGCTGCTGATGACCACGCAGCTCCTCCAGGGGGCCGAGGGGTGGACCCCGACGGCCGCCGGCGTGGCGACCCTGCCGATGGCCGTCGGCGCGACGCTCTTCGCCCCGCTGTCGGGGTACCTGGTCGGGCGGACCGGGCCGCGACTCCCGCTCGTGCTCGCCGGCGTCCTGCTCTCCGCCGGAGGCCTCTGCCTGGCCTCGCTCGCGGCCGGGATGAACCTGGCGGTGCTGCTGATCGCCTACCTCCTCGTGGGCGCGGGTGTGGCCTTCGCC
>NZ_JADDKI010000673.1:0-6623 GCF_015356725.1 Dietzia sp. SYD-A1 | reverse complement strand
GGGCGCGGCATCGGGTGACGCGGCCCTGCGGGGGTCCTGACGCGGGCCTGCGACGGTCCTAGCGAGCGCAACACCCCACCGCGCACCGGGCACCGTCCCGGTTGCAGCCCAGCGCGGGAACGTCACCGAGCCTGTCCCCGGTCACTCCGGTCTCGACCTCATCGAGGAGTTCCAGAACCATCCGGGCGAACTCCGGGCTGGGCCCGGGCGTCGCGGTCCGGGTGACCGTCACGCCGAGCTCGCTCACCTCGTTCACCAACTCGGTGTCCAGGTCCCAGATCACCTCGACGTGATCGGAGATGAACCCCACGGGGACCACCACGACGTCACGGACGCTCTCCGCCTCCGCGATTTCCCTGACGTGATCCACCACGTCGGGCTCCAGCCACGGCACGCTCGGGGGGCCGGAACGGGACTGCCACACCAGATCGTGGTCCGCGACCCCTGCGGCCTCGGCCACCAACCGCGCCGCCTCGGCGACTTGACGGCTGTAGAGGTGGCCTCCGAGCGCGGGAGGGCCCGCCACGGCGTCCGCCGCCTCGGGAACGGAGTGTGCGGTGAAGATGACGCGTGCGCCCGGGGCCGCCGAGGCCATCGCCGCGCGAAGGTCGTGGGCGAACCGCTCGATGAACAGCGGATGGTCGTAGAACTGTCGCAGGCGCACCATGGTGGGTGCACCGGCGACCTGCTCGCGCGCGCGGGCGATGTCCTCCTGGTACTGCGCGCACCCGGAGTAACCGCCCCATGCGGAGGTGGCGAACACCGCGGCCGACCGCACGCCGTCCGCGGTCATCTGCCGTACGGTCTCCTCGATCATCGGCGTCCAGTTGCGGTTGCCGAAGTAGATCGGCAGATCCCTGCCGCGCCGCGCCAACTCGGCGCGGACGTTCGCGATGATCTCGCGGTTGAGGTCGTTGATGGGGCTGCGACCGCCCAGCTGTCGGTAGTGGGTGGCCACCTCCTCGAGTCGCGACGCCGGGATCCCGCGGCCGCGGGTGACGTTCTCGAGGAAGGGGATCACGTCCTCCTGCCCCTCGGGCCCACCGAAGGACAGCACGAGAAGGGCGTCCACGGGACCCGTGTGTTCGAGGGCACCATCGGTCATCTGGAGTTCTCCTGTCCGCTGAACGAGACGGTCCCGGCGCCACCGTCGGCGTAGATCACAGTTCCCGTGGTGGCGGGCATGAGGTCCGAGAGCAGCGCCACCGCGGTGGTCGCGACCGAGGTGGGGTCGTCCACGTCCCATCCGAGGGGCGCACGCTCGGCCCATTCCTCCTGCATCAGGTCCAGTTCTCCCCCCGGTCCGAGGGCGTCGCCGGCGATGGCCTTGGCCGCGAGGGTCTTGACGGGGCCGGCGGCGATGAGATTGGACCGCACCCCCTCGGGGCCCAGTTCGCGGGCCACGTAGCGGTTGACCGCTTCGAGGGCGTTCTTGGCCACGGACATCCAGTTGTAGAAGGGCATGGAGAACCTCGGGTCGAAGTCCAGGCCGATGATCGACGCGCCGGGCGCGAGCAGTGGGCGCACCGACCGGGCGAGGGCCGCGTACGAGTAGGCGGAGACCTCCACGGCCACCGAGACGTCCTTCCACGGGGCGTCGAGGAACGGCTCGCCGAGGCAGCTGGGGGGCGCGAAACCGATCGAGTGGACCACACCGTGGAGTGAATCGGCGTGCTCCCTGACCCTGCCCTCGAGGGCGGCGAGGTCCGCCTCGCTCCGCACGTCCAGTTCGATCACCGCGGGTCTGTGCGGCAGGCGCTTGGAGATGGCCTTGACCAGTGACGGACGACCGAACGCGGTGAGGATGACGGTGGCGCCGTGGAGTTGACAGTGCTTGGCGATGTGGAAAGCGATCGAGGCGTCGGTGATCACCCCGGTGACGAGGACGGTCTTGCCCGACAGGAGCCCGGTGCCGGTGTGCTCGTTCATGATCAGTGCCCCATTCCCATTCCGCCGTCAACGGGTATGACGGCACCCGAGATGTATCCGGCGTCGTCTCCGGCGAGGAAGCTGACGGCCCCCGCCACGTCGTCGGCGCTCCCCTTGCGGCCGAGCGGGATGGCCGCCACCGCGAGGGCCTGCGTCTTGTCGTCGAGGCCGGCGGTCATGTCGGTGTCGATGAAGCCGGGGGCCACGACGTTGGCCGTGATGTTGCGCGACCCGAGTTCTCGGGTCAGTGACCGGGCCATCCCGATGAGCCCGGCCTTGGACGACGCGTAGTTGACCTGACCCGCCGTCCCTGACTGGGCGACCACGGAACCGATGAAGATGAGCCGGCCGAACCTGGCGCGCAGCATCCCGCGGGACGCGCGTTTGGCCACCCTGAACGCGCCGGACAGGTTCGTCTCGACCACCCGGGTGAACTGCTCGTCCTTCATCCGCATCAGGAGGGTGTCGTCGGTGATCCCGGCGTTGGACACCACCACCTCGACAGGCCCCAGCTCGGCCTCGACCGCGGTGAACGCCGCCTCGACGGAGTCGGGATCGGTGACGTCGCACCTCACCGCGAACACCCCCTCCGGTGCGCCGGACCCCCGGTGGGTCACCGCGACGCGGTGGCCGTCGGCGGCGAGGCGTTCGGCGACGGCGCGTCCGATGCCGCGGTTGCCCCCGGTCACCAGGACCGTCCGGGGCGTGGGGGTGGGCGTGCTGTCGGGAACCATGGGCACCAACCTATCGAACAGGGGCGGGTGGCCCGATGGCGGTGCGCCGACCGGTCACGGGATCCGGCGGTGGGCCACCAGTGATCCGGCCGCGGCCAGCATCGCCAGCAGGGAGCCAATGACGAGCCACGGACGCGAGGCGTCCGCCTTCTTCCACTCGTACCCGATCTGTTCCTCGAGGGTGCGGTAGACGGAGTCGAGTTCCTCGAGGCTGGACGCGGTGAAGAAGTCACCACCGGAGATCTCGGCGATCGTGCGCAACGAGGCGTCGTCGACGGGGACCGGTTGCGGGCGGCCCTGGATGTCGACGGTCCCGTAGAGGGTGCCGAAGGAGATGGTCGAGACCGGGATGCCGGCTTCCTCGGCCCGGGCGGCGGCGGTGAATCCCCCCCGCTCCTCCGTGGGGTCCGCGGGAACGGTCTCCTTGCCGTCGGAGAGCAGGACGATTCGCGCGGGCGGGGCCTGATCCGGCCCACCGAGGCTCTCCGTGAACGTGGTGATCGCCTGGAGCGCGGTGTAGATGCCCTCGCCCGTGGCCGTCCGCTCGTCAAGCCTGAGCCGCTCGATCGCCCGGGTGACCGGCCCACGATCGGTGGTCGGTGCGACGAGCATGGAGGCGGTGCCGGCGTACGAGACCAACCCGAGGTTGACCCCCGGTGTGAGGTTGTTGGCGAAGGTGGTGGCGGCCTGCTGTGCGGCCTCCAGGCGGGACGGTGCGACGTCGGTGGACTCCATGGACAGGGACACGTCGACGACGAGCATCACCGTCGCACGATTCCGTGGCACCTTCTGTTCCTGCTGCGGACCCGCCAGGGCCACCACCAGCGCGAGTATCGACAGGATGAGCAGGACGGCGGGGACGTGCGTGAACCATCTCCGCCCGCCGCGGTCGACCGTGCGCAGGACACCGAAGTTGCCGAAGCGCACGGTGCGTCGCTTCTTGGAGCGCAGGGCGATCACGTAACCGATGGCCAGGGCCAGCGGCACCACGATCAGCGCGAGCCACAGCGGGTGTTGGAAATCCGACAGGCTCATCGGGGGGTCCCGTTCGTCGGCGGATACTCGTCGGGCAGGTCGCGGACGAGGTTCTCACCCGTGGGCAGGCCGCCCTGACGCCGGGTGCCGACGTAGTCGATCACGTCCCTGATCCAGTCCCGGTCCGTGCGCAGGGCCAGCACCGGGGCGCCGCAGCGGCGAAGGGCCGAGTGGACCTCCTGGCGATGGTCGTCCGCGGCGCGCCGGTAGTCGGCGGCCAGCGCGTCGTCGACGTCGAGCTCGAGCACCTCCCCGGTGGCCGGGTCCTGCAGCAACGCGGCCCCCACCGCGGGAAGCGCGATGTCGAGCGGGTCGGCGGTGTGGACCGCGAGGAACTCGTGCCGGGTCCCCAGGACGCGCAGGGACCGCTCCCAGTCGATCTCGGTGAGGAAGTCGGAGACCACCACCACGAGGCCGTGCCGGCGGGCCGCGTTCCGGACGGCGCGCAGGGCACCGTCGAGGGTGCCGCCCGGGGAGATCTCGGTCCCGGACCGGGAGATCTCCTCCAGGAGCCGCCTGACATGGTCCCGCCCGCTCCTGGCCTGCAGTACCCGGGGGCGACCGGCGCCGGTGAGGACCATCCCCACACGACTGCCACCCACCGCGGACAGGAACCCCACCGTGGCCGCCGCCGCCTCGACGAGCCGGCGCTTGGTGCCGTACCGCCCCTCCACGTCGAGACTGGGCGTCATGTCCACGACGATCCAGGTCTCCAGTTCCCGGTCGGCGATGGTCTGTCGGATGTGCGGCACGGTGGTCCGGGCCGTCACGGACCAGTCCATGGCGCGGACGTCGTCACCGGGTTCGTAGGCGCGTGCCTCCCCGGGTTCGGTACCGGGCCCGGGGAGCAGTCCCCGGTGGTCGCCGTTGAGCACGCCGTCCAGGCGGCGGGTCACGAGTAGTTCCAGCTGTGCCAGGGCGGCGCGGGACGCCGCCGCGACCGGGTCGTCGCGGGCTGCCTCGTCTGCCGGGGTCACCGTGCGGGCGGCGGCCCGGGCTGTGCGGGAACCGCGCTGATCTGTGGGAGCGGGACTGCTTCGAGGACGCGGCGCACCACGGTGTCCGCCGTGATCTCGTCCGCCAGTGCGTCATAGGTGAGAACCAACCGGTGGCGGAGCACCGCGGGCAGCACGTCGACGACGTCCTGGGGCACCACGTAGTCGCGACCCCGGACCAGGGCCAGCGCCCGGGCCGCGGTGACGGCCCCCAGGGTGGCGCGGGGGGACGCGCCGTACGCGAGCCATCTGGCGACGTCCTCGAGGCCGTGCCTCCCGGGTTCGCGGGTCGCGACGGTCACGCGGACCACGTAGTCGACCAGCGCGTGGTGGACGAAGACCTCACGCACCGCGTCCTGGAGCCGGAGCAGCGCGTCCACGCCGAGGACGCGTGAGGGCTCCGGCGGACGGGTCCCCATCCGGTAGACGATCTCCCGCTCCTCCTCGGGGCTGGGGTAGTCCACCACGAGCTTGAAGAGGAACCGGTCCCGCTGGGCCTCCGGGAGCTGGTACACGCCTTCGCTCTCGATGGGGTTCTGGGTCGCCATCACCAGGAACGGTGCCGGCATCGGGAAGGTCTGCCCGCCGATCGAGACGTGGCCCTCCGCCATCACCTCGAGCAGGGCCGACTGGACCTTTGCCGGGGCGCGGTTGATCTCGTCGGCCAGTACGAAGTTGGCCAGGATCGGACCGAGCTCGACCTCGAACTCCTCGCGGCCCTGGCGGTAGATCCGGGTTCCCACGATGTCCGCCGGGACGAGGTCCGGGGTGAACTGGAGGCGTCGGAAGCTGCCCCCCACCACGGAGGCGAAGGTCTCCACGGTGAGCGTCTTGGCGACCCCGGGCACGCCCTCGAGGAGGATGTGGCCGCGCGAGAGCAGTCCCACCAGGATCATCTCGATGAGCCTGTCCTGACCCACCACGACTTTCTTGACCTCGTACACCGCCTGCTCCAGGAGCCTGGCGTCCGAGGCCGCGGAGGACGCGCTCACCGCGGGGTCGGAACCCGGGTCGGCCGGATGGTCGGTTCGGGGATCGCTCACCGCGGGGGGCTCCTTCGCGAGATCTGGGGTCTGAGGCCCGTGGTCCGAGGCCCGGGGTCCGAGGTCTGTGGTCCGTGGCACCGGGGCCGTACCGTCAGGACGGACTGCGATCGACAGTACCGGTGCACGGCCGTTCCCGGACCGACCAGTGCCCGGCCGACGAGCGGCCGGGCACCGTGGGTCGGCGCGATGTCGTCAGGTCAGCCGGACGACCATGGGTGAGATCCCCGCCATCCGCACCGGTGAGATCTTGACGACGTCGCCGGACTGCGGGGCCTCGACCATCCGGCCGTCACCCAGGTACAGCGCCACGTGACCGGGCCAGAAGAGCATGTCGCCGCGCTGGCGGGTGGCCACCGGGTACTGGGGGCCCGCCGTGTACTGGTAGCCGGTGAAGTGTGGGAGGGCTTTGCCGATCCCGGCGAACGCGTAGATCATCAGGCCGGAGCAGTCGAAGCCGATCTTGTTGTAGTCACCGTGACTGTCCGCGACGCCACCGTCCCGGATGCCGCGCGTGGGCCCGTTGGCGTCTCCGCCTCCCCAGGCGTAGGGGACGCCGAGTTGGGACAGTGCCCGGTTGACGACCGTCTCCACCCTGGCCGAGCTCGACGGGGTGCCCGTGTTGCCGCCCCCCTGGCCGGGCGCGGGAGCAGGTGCCGCCGGGCCCTGTTGGATGGACCCGAAGTCGGCCCGTCCGATCGCGTCGGCCACCTGTTGGATGATCGCCTCGGTGTTCCCGTTGACACCCGCGTCGATCGCGGCTCCGACGCTGCCGGCGTCGATCGTCCCGCCGATCGCCCTCGCCGCCCCGTCGGAGGATCCCGCGGCGAACTGGCGCACCGCGCCGAGGTCGAGATGGCCGGGGAGCGCCGAGGCGATCATCCAAC
>NZ_JADDKI010000672.1:0-414 GCF_015356725.1 Dietzia sp. SYD-A1 | reverse complement strand
ATGCCCCATGATTTCACAAACCCAACCGTAAAACTACTTCACACGCGCGACACTAGGATGGCGAGCTGGAGATGTTCAACTCCAACATGCTGGTGGCCAAGGTCTCCGGCGATCTCTTCGGCGCGGGCTAGTAGCTGCTCGAACCGAGGTGTTCTTCTCATTCCTCAGTAACCTCGCTCTTCTCCCGGTGCGGGTCTCGGAAGATGGTGTCCATGTGGCCGCAGATTCAGCGGCTTTGGTTCCTATAACCTTCCTCGGTCATGGGGGCCACCTCCAAGTCAGGGCTGGCACCATAGCTGCGCGCGAGTGGAAGTCTCAAGGATCGCGGAGTGCTCCATCTGATGCAATTCGAGGCGCCTACTGATCAGGTGCCGGGTTCTGAGGTGTCGAGTTTCGGTGGGGTTGGACGCAGCA
>NZ_JADDKI010000071.1:0-19188 GCF_015356725.1 Dietzia sp. SYD-A1 | reverse complement strand
CTCCAGCACGGATGTCCCTCGGATGAGGTAAGGGGTGCGTCGGGCGAGGATCCGCGGCCGGGGACGCCGGGTGGCCTCCGGGGGGAACGCGTTTCGGACGTGGAGGCGGATCAGCCGCCCCGGGGCCGCGCCGTCGACGAGGTCGAGGATCTCGTCGTCGTCCTCCTCCGGTCTCCACCCCTCCAGTGCCGAGATCGCCAGCATCGCGGTGGTGGCCGGGTGGCGGGTCACCCCGACTCCCGGAGTTCGCCGGTGGACCGCAGGTAGTCGAGGGTGCGCTGCGCGCCCGCGATCTCGCGAGCGGTGGAGCGCAGTCCGGCGCGCTCGGCGGTGGTGAGCGCGGACAGGGGGACCCGGTCGCTCCCGGGGCCGTCGGACCGGGCACGGAGGCGGACCTCCCACCGCAACCGGGCGGCGAAGCGGGTGGCCGCGCGCAGGGCCTCCCAGCGGTCGTCGGGCAGGACCCGGGGGTCGGCGGCGAGTTCGAGGCGTGCGTCGGTCGAGGTGACCGTCACCCCGGCCCGCAGCGCGGCCCACCGGGCGAGCTTGACGACCGGGGTGAGGACGCAGTGCTTGAGGTCGACGACCGGGTCCGACCGCAGGGCGCGGGTGAGCCGGGACGGCACCGATGCGCGGGTGGACAGTGCGTCGGCGAGGATGTCCGTGAGGATCACCGGATGGTCGGCCACGGCCCGGACGGCGATACGTGGCAGGAGTCCGGGGTCGTCGTGGTCGTCCGTCAACGGCCGGGCGTCGGACAGCAGTCCGAGGTGGACGACCCCCAGGTCGCGGGCGGGGGCGTCGGCCCACCCGTCGGCGGCCCGCGTCCATCCGGCGACGCTCCTGATCAGACGGGGATCAGCGGCCGAGGCGGGGGAGGTCTCGGCGAACCACGGTTCGTGCGAGAGATCTGTGGAGGCGACAGCGCGGCGCACCGTTCGGTCGTCGGGTCGACCGGGGTCGCCGGGATCGACGACGACGGCGAGGGTTTCCAGGTCACTCCCCGGGACGGCCTCCCCGCGACCCACCGATCCGGTGACCCAGACGGCAGGGGACACCGACGGACCCAGTCGCGCGGTGAGCTCGCGCCGCACCGCATCGGACCAGGCTCTCGCGCGCTCGTCTCGGGGGTCACGAGGGGTCGGCATGGGGGCATTCGATCATGCGGTCGGGCCGCCCGGCGAGGGGTGGGCGAAGGCGTGAGGGCCTGTTAATCGGATCGAAACACCGGGCAACCCGGGGGTCACACGCGATGGGAAAACTATCGGCAGACAGGAAATGGTCCCGGCGCAGCTCGGACCCCACCCCGAGAGGAGTCCCGGACATGAGCGATCCCTCCGGCCTCACCACCCCGGTCCCCACTGGTCGGAGCGACGCGTCCACCTCGGCTGCCGCACGTCGGGGCGACCACGACGACCTCGCCGACCTCGGTTACGACCAGCAGCTCCACCGCAGCCTCGGCACCTTCGCGTCGTTCGCGGCCGGGTTCTCGTTCGTCTCGATCCTCACCACCATCTTCCAGCTGTTCGGACTGGGGTACGGGTTCGGTGGACCGGCGTTCTTCTGGACCTGGCCGATCGTGTTCGCGGGCCAGTTCCTGGTGGCGCTGTGTTTCGCCGAGCTCGCGGCGCGGTATCCCCTCTCGGGAGCGATCTACCAGTGGTCGAGGCGGATGGGAGGCGAGATAATCGGGTGGTTCGGGGGCTGGTTCATGATCCTCGCCCAGATCGTCACCGCCTCGGCGGCGGCCATCGCGCTCCAGGTCGTGCTTCCCAGCATCTGGTCCGGCTTCCAGGTCATCGGCGACGACCCGGCCCTCACCTCACCCTCCGGTGCGGCGAACGCCGTCCTGCTGGGATCGGTGCTGCTCGTCATCACCACCACGATCAACTCCCTCGGCATCAGATGGATGGCCTACGTCAACAACATCGGCGTGACCTGCGAGATCGTCGGTGTCGTCGCGGTGATCCTCGCGCTGGTGACCCACGCCGTCCGCGGACCGCAGGTCGTCTTCGACACGGCGGGCATGGGGGACCAGCCCGGGTACATCTGGGCCTGGGTCGTCTCCGGACTCATGGCCGCCTACGTGATGGTGGGCTTCGGCTCGGCCGGTGAGCTGGCGGAGGAGACCGTCAACCCCCGCAGGGTCGCTCCGCGGACCATCCGGATGGCCCTGACGGTCTCGGCCCTCGGTGGCGGACTCATGATCCTCGCCGCGCTCATGGCCGCGCCCAGTCTCACCGACGGCCGGCTGGCCACCGAGGGACTGCCGTACGTCCTGAACTCGGTGCTCGGGAACTTCTGGGGCAAGGTGCTCCTCGTGGTGGTCGTCGTGGCCATCTTCATCTGCACCCTCGCCATCCAGACCGCGGCCACCCGGTTGATGTTCTCGATGGCCCGCGACGGGCGCCTGCCCTTCTCGGCGACCCTGTCCCGCGTCAACCCCCGCACCGGCACCCCGATCGCCCCGGCCGTGCTCATCGGCGTGTCCTGCATCGCGATCCTGCTGGTCAACATGGGCAACGCCGCCATCTTCGCGACCCTCGCCTCGGTGTGCATCATCCTCATCTACCTCGCCTACCTGTGCGTGACCGCGCCGCTGCTCCTGCGCCGACTCCGGGGATGGCCGAACGGCCCGCGCCTCACCGACGCCGAGGGCAAACCCCTGTTCTCGCTGGGCCGCTGGGGGATCCCCGTCAACGTCCTCGCCGTGGGGTACGGCCTGCTCATGACGGTCAACCTCGCCTGGCCGCGGACGGAGATCTTCGACCCCTCCGGGCAGACCCCGTGGATGCGATGGGCCGGCGTCCTCACCGTCCTCGCCGTGGTGGGGCTCGGAATCCTGTGCTTCCCCCGCGGTAAGACCCATCCCAAACCCGTCACGATCGGAGAGTGACCTGATGACCAGCACGACCGAAACCAGCATCACCGACAGCACGTCCACGACCTCGGGCGCCCGCCAGCACGCCCGCGCCCAGGCCGGCGCGATCACCGACGCCATGCCGGTCGTCCCGGCCACCGACTGGCCCCACCCACCGGCGGACGTGGCGGCCGACCGTCTCACCTGGGCGGAGTCCGTCCCCGGTGGCCGGTACACGGCGCTCACCCTGGCCCGGGGCACCCGGATCCGCCTCACCGACCGGGACGGCACGGCCTGTGCCTCGCTCATGATGTGGCGCGCCGACGCCCCCTGGGAGCGCCTCAACACCGCCGACACGGTCAAGGTCCCGTGGCAGGCCTACCTCGGGACCGGCCATCCGCTGCTCTCGGACCAGGGGCGGGTGCTCGCGACGATCGTCGCGGACGGCTCCGGGCACCATGACGCCCTGTGCGGCGCCTCGACGCTCGCCGGCAACATCGCCCGGTACGGGGCCGGGACACCCGAATCCGAGTCGCCGGCGGGGCGGGAGTTGTTGCTGCTGGCCGCTCTCAAGCACGGGTTGGCCGAGCGGGACCTGCCCCACACCGTGTCGTTCTTCCACGGCGTCCGGGTCGCGGACGACGGGGCGCTCGTGTCCACCGGCGGCGCCGGGGCCGGGGCGGCCGTCGACCTGGTCCTGCACCTGCCCGTCATCGTGGCCGTCGCGGTCGCGGACCATCCGCTCGACCCGTCGACGCGGTACCACGCCGGGAGCGTGGAACTGCTGGCCTGGAGCGCCCCACAGGACCTCGATGCGCTCGTCGCGGGCTCATTCCCTGGCGTCGAGGACGACCTCGAGTACCGGCGCGCCGTCGCCAACTCCGAGGCGGCCCACCGCGCCTCCACGCAGATCGACTGAGGAGAACCCCATGACACGTCTGACCGCCACCACCGAGCAGCCGACCACCGAGCAGCCGACCACCGAGCAGCCGACCACCGAGCCGCGGACCGGTGCCGCCGAGGACCTCGCGCTGGCCGGCGGGGCCGTGGTCGCCGACGAGATCGTCGCCGCCCGGGCCGCATGGTCCCGAGTCCTGCACCGGGGGCAGACCCTGACCATCGTGGATCTCGAGGGCAACCAGGCCGTCGACACCCTGTTCTACGACGCGCACGACCCCACCCGCCGCTACAGCGCCCCGGCGACCGTCGCCGCCCAGGGGTCGATCTTCCTGACCACGGACAGCGTCCTGCGGGACGACGCCGGCGAGCCCCTCGTGACGATCACGGCCGACGAGGTGGGCAACCACGACACCCTCGGTGGCGCGTGCTCGCAGGAGTCCAACACCCTGCGGTACGGCCACCACACCCGACACCAACACGCCTGCGTGGAGAACTTCCTCCGCGAGGGCGCCCGGCACGGACTCGGCAAACGGGACCTGGTCCCCAACGTCAACTTCTTCATGAACGTGCCCGTGGATCCCGACGGCACCCTCGGGATCGTGGACGGTCTCTCCGCGCCCGGCAAACGCCTGGCGCTGCGTGCCGACCGCGACGTGATCGTCCTGGTCTCCAACTGCCCGCAGATCAACAACCCGTGCAACGGCTTCGACCCCACGCCGGTGCGGATGATCGTCACCGCCTGAGCCCGCCGCCCGCGACACCGCCACCACAGGAGACGTCACCATGACCCGCCTCGAGATCCTCAACCCGGGACTCATCACCACCGTCCAGGACTGGCCCGGCCGCGTCGGGTACTGGGGCGTGGGCGTCCCGCCGTCCGGTGCGATGGACGACTACTCGCTGCGCCTGGCCAACACGGCCGTGGGTAACCCGGAGGGTGCCGCCGGCCTGGAGTGCACCCGGGGCGGCCTCAGGGTCCGGCCGGATGCCGCGGTCACGGTCTGCGTGGGCGGGGCGCACGTGCGGCCCACGGTGGACGGCCGCCCGGTGGCCCAGTGGAAGCCGGTCCACCTGGAGGCGGGATCCGTGCTCGACATCCCGGTGCTCGACGGGCCGGGTATGCGTGTCTACGTGGCGGTCGCCGGTGGCATCGAGGTGGAGGAGTATCTCGGGTCGTCGTCGACCTTCACCCTCGGGCGGTTCGGGGGACACGAGGGACGCACCCTCGCGACGGGGGACACCCTCGCCGTCGGGGAGCCCGGACCGGGCGAGCCGCGCCGGATCCTCGCCGACGAGGTCCCGGCCATCGGCCACCACTGGCACATCGCGGTGGCCGAGGGGCCGCACGGGGCACCGGAGTTCCTCACCCGCGCGGGGATGGACGAGCTCTACGCGGCCAGCTACACGGTGCACTTCAACTCGGACCGGACCGGGGTCCGGCTCGAGGGGCCACGACCGAAGTGGGCCCGACCCGACGGCGGGGAGGCCGGCCTGCACCCGTCCAATCTGCACGACAACGCCTACTCGGTGGGGGCCCTGGACTTCACCGGGGACACCCCGATCCTGCTCGGCCCGGACGGCCCGAGCCTGGGGGGATTCGTCTGCCCCGTCACCGTGGT
This sequence comes from Dietzia sp. SYD-A1, assembly GCF_015356725.1. Classification (NCBI taxonomy): domain Bacteria; kingdom Bacillati; phylum Actinomycetota; class Actinomycetes; order Mycobacteriales; family Dietziaceae; genus Dietzia; species Dietzia sp. SYD-A1. The sequence continues at coordinate 13,809 of NZ_JADDKI010000071.1, read as the reverse complement.
CAGCGGCGACCGGTGGAAGCTCGGGCAGCTCGCGCCCGGGGACAACGTGCGGTTCGTCCGCGTCAAGGTCGACGCCGTCGGCGGCCGCACCGGGATCGCCGGTGCGCGGGGGGCCGGTCGCCCGTACGTCCTCGGTGACGGCGGTGACCGCGACGACGGCGTGCTGGGCCGCGGTCACACCGCCGACGGGGGGACCGAGGTGACCTACCGTCGGGGCGGCGACGACAACGTGCTGGTGGAGTACGGGCGCATGGAGCTCGACCTCGAGCTACGCGCCCGAGCTCACGCCCTGTATCTGCACCTTCAGGCGAACCCCGTGCCCGGTCAGCAGGACCTCACGCCCGGCATCCGCTCCCTGCAGGTCAAGATCACGCCCGGCCACAGCACGATCGGCGCCACCCTGGCGGCATTGCGGGAGGCCGAGGCGGCGTTGCCCGCCGCCGAGGACCTCGCGGTGTCGAGCAGACGCGTCCGGCTGCCGCTGAGCTGGGACGACCCCGCCACCAAGGAGGCGATCGAGAGGTACATGTACGGCGTGCGCGACGACGCCCCGTGGTGCCCGTGGAACATCGAGTTCATCCGCCGGATGAACGGCCTGGAGACCGCCGACGACGTCTACCGCACGGTCTTCGACGCCGAGTACATGGTGCTCGGGCTCGGGGACGTCTACCTCGGCGCCCCCGTGGCCACGCCGCTCGACCCGCGCCACCGACTGGTGACGACCAAGTACAACCCCGCCCGGACATGGACCGCGGAGAACTCCGTCGGCATCGGCGGTGCCTACCTGTGTATCTACGGGATGGAGGGGCCGGGCGGTTACCAGTTCGTGGGACGCACCACCCAGGTGTGGAACCACCGTCACCCCGAACCGGCGCCGGGCTTCGACCCCGAGCACCCGTGGCTGCTGCGGCACTTCGACCGCATCTCCTGGTACCCCGTCACCTCCGAGGAACTGGCGGACCTCCGCGCCGACACCGCCGCCGGACGAGGCCGCGTCGACATCACCGACGACACCTTCTCGCTGGCCGAACACACCGCGTTCTGCGAACGGGAGGCCGAGTCGATCGCCTCCGCCAGACGCCGGATGGAGCACGCCCGCGCCGAGGAATTCTCGCGCTGGGCCGCCAGTGGGGAGCTGAGCGCATGAGCACCGAGACGACCGGGACCGACCTGAGGGCACGCGCCGAGGCGGAGGTCGACCACGTGTTGGAGCGACTGGCCGAGGCCGACCGGCCCGAGGTGTTCATCCAGGTCCGACCGCGTGAGGAGCTGGTGGACGACATGACGGCCTCCCTCGCCGCGGGGGGCCCGCTCGCCGGGATGACACTGGCGGTCAAGAACAACGTCGACGTGGCGGGGGTGCCCACCACCGCCGCGTGCCCCGGGTTCGCCTACCTGCCCGATCGGGACGCGGTGGCCGTCGCGCGCCTCCGCGCGGGCGGAGCGGTGGTGCTGGGGGTGACGAATCTCGACCAGTTCGCGACCGGCCTGGTCGGCACGCGCAGTCCGTACGGGGCCGTGCGTGCCGCGCACCGCCCCGACCACGTGTCGGGCGGGTCGAGCTCGGGATCGGCGGTGGCGGTGGCGTTGGGGATCTGCGATCTGGCGATCGGCACCGACACCGCCGGGTCGGGCCGCGTCCCGGCCGGGCTCAACGGGGTCGTGGGCATCAAGCCCACGCTCGGCGTCGTCTCCACCGACGGGGTGGTCCCCGCCTGCGCGAGCTATGACTGCGTGACCATCCTCGCCCGCGACGTCCGGACCGCCGCCCGCGCGACCGGGGTGATGGCCGGCGGGGAGGGAACCCGTCACTGGCCGACCGACACGCCGCTGGACGCGGGACCCGGCGCGACGATCGCCGTTCCGCGTGAACTCGTGGCCATGGCCCCGGGGTGGGCGGAGGCGTTCGCCGACGCGGTCGACCGGGCCCGCGCGCTCGGGTACCGGGTGGTGGAGATCGATCTCGGGCCGTTCCTCGCCGCGGCGAGGCTGCTCTACGACGGCGCGCTCGTGGCCGAGCGCTACGAGGCGGTCGGTGACTTCCTCGACTCCGCCCTGGACGCGGACGCGGGCGTCGACCCGACCGTCCGCGCCATCATCACCCCGGCCCGCGGGATCGCGGCGGTCGATCTGCTGCACGACCGCCGGGAGGTCGAGGCCCTGCGCGCCGAGGCGGTGGCCGAACTCGATCGTCTCGGCGCGGCCGCGCTGCTGGTCCCCACCGCGCCCTTCCACCCGACCATCGCCGAGGTGGAGGCCGATCCGATCGCCCTCAACAGCCGTATGGGGACGTACACGAACTTCTGCAACCTCTTCGACCTGTGTGCGGTGGCGGTGCCGACCACCGAGATCGACGAGGGGGACCGTGGAACAGCGCGATTCGGCGTGACCGTGGTGGGCAGGCCGTTCCACGACGGGCCGGTGGCCGACATCGCCGCAGCCCTGTCCGGGGAACGGAGATCCGGCGCGGAGCCGTTCGTTCCGTGGCCGCTGAGCGCGGGGGCGCCGACGGTGGACCTGGTCGTGTTCGGCGCCCACCGTCGCGGGGGCCCTCTCGAACACCAGCTCATCAGCAGGGGCGCGGCCTGGCGCGGGCCGGTGCGGTCCAGCGCCGACTACCGGATGTACCGCCTGGCCACCGAGCCGCCCAAGCCCGGGGTCCTGCGGCATCCGGACGGCGCTCCACTGCTCGGCGAGAGGTGGAGCGTCTCCCCGGCGGCACTCGGTACATTCCTCGACCAGTTGCCCAGGCCGATGCAGCTCGGCCGCGTGACGTTGGCGGACGGCACGGAGGTGGTCGGTTTCGGCTGCGAACCCACCGCCGTCACCGCGGAGGCCGACGACCTCACGGACCTCGGGGAGTGGCCGATCGGGTGAGCACGCGGGACTCGGCCCGGGGGCGGGTCGCGACGGGGCCGAGAGCGACGCGGAGGCCTGCTACCTTCCCTACAGAACTGTACGAGCCGTCCGGATCCGGGCCGGCCGTAGCGGGGGAGTGGTCCGATGTCGTATGGCTGGGATGACGGGTCCGACGGACCGCGCGAGAGGTGGGGGCGGCAGGGTTATCGGCCTGAACCGCGGCGCTCCGTGTCGGGCGCGGTGATCGCCCTGGTCGCGATCCTGGCGGTCCTGGGTCTGGTCCTCCTCGGCGCGCTCGCCTACCTGCTCCTCCGACCCGGGGGGATGACAGGGGAGACCTCCGGTCGTGCCTTGACGACCTCCTCGACGTCCTCGACCCCTTTGTCCGACTCCGCGCTCCCACCCGTGACCGAGACGGCGTACGCCACTCCGACCGAGCGCGAGACCGTCACGGTCACCCGGCCCGCGCCGGGCGCCCGGGCTCCGCAGGGGTCCTCGGGATACCCGACGGGAGCCGACGCCTCGGGGTGGACCGACAACCGGCAGGCCCGCTGCAACGCCGGCGACCCGGCCGTGATGATCGGCCGGACCACCCAGGCGGCGTTCTCGATCTGCGTCAATCCCGACAACGGTCGGTACTACTACCGCGGGTCGTCGGGTGGCGCGGGCGTCGAGGTGGACGACCCGGTGGTGGCCGGGGGTTACGCGTGGGTGTCCAACAACGACGTCGTCTACTCGATCGATGCCGGTGGGATGGAGATCTACGAGGGCGGTGTCCTGCTCTCCTCCCAGCCGATGGTGGAGTTCTGGGCCGGGTGAGGTGGCCGGGTCGACGGCCCGCGGCGGATACGCTGGGGGTCAGGTCCCGCACCCGTCGCGACCTCGAACAGTGAGGTGAGCGCCAGTGAGTCAGCTCGTGTCCTTCTACGAGACCGCGCCGGTCACCGACAGGCGCGGGCTGCTCACCGACGTCATCCAGCGGCCCATGCAGGTCAGGTCGGGATATGACGTGGTCGAGGGCGAGGTGGTCCCGCGGGTGGTCTACGTGCAGGCGCCCATAGAGGGCCGCCCGCTGCTGGTGCCGTTCGGCCAGTACGACGCGTGGAGCCTGCGGCAGCGCTTCGAGGAAGCCTTGAGAGTGATGAACACCCTGGGAGCCTGCGAGATCGAGTGCGCCACCTACAGCGCCCGCCGCAACGCCGTCGCCGCGCGCGTGGGGGTGGGCCCGATGGCCGGGTGGGGCAAGGTGACCCGCACCCAGAGCACGGACTTCGACTACTCCTTCTCGGGTTCGGGGGCCTCGCCGCGCGACCCCGGGCCGATCCGCTGGACCAACATCCCCGGACTGGACGCCGCCAAGCAGTCGGTGCTGCTCAACGGCGGCCGGCGCGTGGAGATCACGATCGAGTCCGAGTCCGAGTTCGCCGCGGACTCGGACCTCGCCCGGCGCCTCAAGTCCGCCGGGCTGGTGCTCGGACTCGAGGGGCGCACCCAGGCCAAGACCCTGCTGCGGATCAAGGCCGAGTTCCCGGCGGTGTGACCACTCTCCCGCCGTCCGCCGGCGCCAGGGCCGCGACGTCGTCCACCGCCCGGCGGAGCTCCCGCGAGGCCGCGCAGTCCCCGAGGCGTCGGGCGACCGCATCCGAGATCGACCGGTAGAACCACAGCTTCTCCTGCGGACCGGCGTTGAAGAGCCCCCACATGTCGTCACCCAGTCGCTCGTGGGCGGCGACCATCGAGCGCAGATTGTGGATCTTGTCCGCCGCCGAGATGAGCAGGCACTCCTCGGAGTCCTCCGCGAGCGCGGCGAGGTACCCCTCCTTGCGTACCCGCCAGGGCGGGGTCGTCTCACCCGCGGTCTTCTCCTCCGAGACGCCGCGGACGAGCTCGGTGACCCGATCGCCGAACTCGGCGGTCATGTCATCGGCCGAGTAGACCGACGGCGGGACGTCCTCCAGGACATCGTGCAGCAGCGCGGCCACCGCCACGTCCGGGTCGTCGGTGAAGTCGGACACGATCATCGCGACCGCCACGGGGTGGGCGATGTAAGGCGTCGGGTCGTCCTTGCGTGTCTGGCCGGCGTGGCAGCGGGCCGCGACCGCGAGCGCGCGGTCGATGGCGGGGGTCCAGGTCAGGGACATCGTGCTCTCCTCGGGGATGGGACCGGCCGGTCGGGTGGAACCAGCCGGTCGGGCGGAACCGTCCGACGAACCGGGGACGTCGTACCTCATGACCGCCACTCGACCACGACGACGAGGTGAGCATATGCCTGACGGGACGATCAGAGCGGACGCGGACAGGATCGCCTCTGCCGTCACGGTGTTCCGCGAGTCCGGGGAACGCATCGTGGAGGTGACGTTCCCCCATGTGGCGGAAGGGGTGGCGGCCGCGTTGCCCGGGGGGTCGGCGATCGCGTCCGCTCTCGACCGGGCGTGTGGCGCCGCGGCGGTGTGCGCGACCCGCAGTTCGGGGCGCCTGACCGGGCTGGCGGACTTCGCCGAGCAGGCGCACCGGTTCCTGGAGGCGCGGGACGAGGACTTCGCGGACCTGCTCGCGCAGGTCGCCCCGCGGTGAGTCAGGCCCGTGAGTCCCCGCCCCCGTGAGTCCCCGTCCCGGGGGGTCGGGTGCGGTCGGTCAGAACGTCTTGGCGTCGATCACGAAGCGGTAGTGCACGTCCGACCGGACCACGCGGTCGTAGGCCTCGTTGATCGTGTCCGCCGAGATGAGCTCGATCTCGGCGGTGATCCCGTGCTCGGCGCAGAAGTCGAGCATCTCCTGGGTCTCGGGGATCCCGCCGATCATGGACCCGGTCAGGATCTTGCGGCCGGCGGCCACGGACCCGGCCCGCACCGACATCGGCTCGGTCGGGATCCCGATGTTGACCAGCGCCCCGCGCGGCTTGAGCAGGGCGAGGAACCGGTCCATCGGCAGGTTCGCGGACACCGTGTTGAGAATGACGTCGAAGGTGCCGCGGAGCTCGCGCAGGGTGGCCTTGCCCTCGTCACCGGCGGTCGCGTAGTGCTCGACGGCGCCGTAGCGCAGCGAATCGTCCCGCTTGGAGGTCGTCTGCGACAGGACCGTCACCTCGGCCCCCATCGCCACGGCGAGCTTGACGCCGACGTGTCCGAGCCCTCCCATACCGAGCACGGCGACCTTGGTGCCCGGGCCGACGTTCCACTGCCGCAGCGGCGAGAACATGGTGATCCCCGCACACAGCAGCGGCGCCGCCGAGGCCGGATCGAGGCCGTCCGGGACGGACACCACCATGGGCTCCTCGACCACGATGTGGGTCGAGTAGCCGCCGTTCGTCACCGGACCCTCGGGGTCGCCCTCGGGCAGCGGCGAGCCGTAGGTCGCGATGGCCCCCCGCTCGCACTCCTGCTCCTGGCCCGCGGTGCAGGACGAGCACTCGTGGCAGGCACCCACCAGGCACCCGACGCCGACGCGATCGCCGACCGCGTACCGGGTGACCTCGGAACCGACCTCTTGGACGGTGCCAACGATCTCGTGTCCGGGCGCCACGGGGTAGGCGGTCCGGCCCCATTCGCCGCGCACGTGATGGATGTCGGAATGACAGATGCCGGCGTACTCGATCTCGATGAGCACGTCGGCCGGCCCGGTGTCCCGACGCCGGATCGTGGTCTTCTCCAGAGGCGCGTCCGGTGCGGTGGCGGCGACGGCGGCGACGTCCATGTGATCTCCCTTGGGTCGAGCGGGTGGCGGAAAGGCTGTTGATCGCGTGTCCCGCCACACTAGAGGCGATCGCGTCGCCCCCGCTCGTCCGTCACGTCAGGGGTGGTCACGTCCGGCGTGATCGCCGCCGGCGGACAGCGGCTCAACCCCTCCGCTCGACCACCCGTCCGATGAGACGGGTCCCCGCCAGGAAAGGGATCCGGGTGAACCGCTTGGAGTACCACGTCAGCGTGCGCAGCGCGTCCGGGGTGATGACCAACCGCCTCGCCTGGATCGCCCGGACCGACCTCGCGGCGACCTTCTCCGAGGTCAAGGGGGTCTTGGAGAGGAGCATGCGCGCCGCCTCGTCCGCCTTCGGGTCATCCCCGGACAGCGAATCCGCGAGGCCCGAGCGGAAGAACAGCGGGCAGATCACCGAGGTGGAGATGCCGCGGGGCCGGAGCTCGGCGTCGAGAGTCTCCGCCAGTGCGACCGCGGCCGCCTTGGTCGCGTTGTAGGCGCCCATGGACGGCGCGTGGACCAGACCCGCGGCGGAGGCGGTGATGACGACCCGCCCGCCACGGCCGAGCGTGGGGACCATCGTCCTGCACCCCCGGACCACCCCGAGGAGGTTGATGTCCACGATGCGCTTCCACGTGTCCATGGAGGTGGCCTCGAGCCGGCCACCGACCGCGATGCCGGCGTTGTTGATGAGGATGTCCAGCGAGTCCACGGCACGCGCGGCGGCGGCCCAGTCGTCGTCGTCGGTCACGTCGAGCCTGCGGTAGCTCCACTGGCCGGAGAGGCCGGTCACGGCGGGTGGGGCCTCGGCGTGCAGGTCGGTCAGGATGACCTCGTCGCCGGCCGCCAGGTACTCGCGGGCGAGCGCCAGACCCAGCCCCGAGGCGGCGCCGGTGATGAAGACGCGGCGGGTCATCGGACGGCCTCCTCCGGGATCTGCGCGTCGAACGCCATGTCGCGACGCTGGTCACCGAAGGTCAGCTCGGGGATCTCGGCGAGGTAATTCTGTACGTAGGTCCAGGGACGGTCGGTTCCCTGCCTCGGGAAGCGGTGCACGCCGCGCTGGACATACCCGGCGTCGAGGTCCAGGAGCGGCCGATCGCCCTTCACCTCGGGAGGGATCGGCGCGTAGATCTTCTCACCGTTCTTCTCCCCGGCCCGCCACAGCTTGACCATGTAGCGGGAGACCATGTCCGCCCGCAGCGTCCAGGAGGCGTTGACGTACCCCACCGTGAAGCTGAAGTTGGGCACGCCGGCGAGCATCATCCCGCGGTAGGTGGTCAGGTCGGCGAGGTCGAGCTCGCGGCCGTCGATGCTCAGGGTCCCGCCGCCGAAGGCCTCGAGTTCCAGACCGGTGGCGGTGACGATCACGTCGGCCTCCAGTTCCACTCCGGACTGCAGACGGATCCCGCGTTCGGTGAACGTGTCGATGTGACCGGTCACCACCCGAGCGCCCCGCTGCATCGCCCGGAAGATGTCCCCGTCCGGGGCCTTGCACACCCGCTGGTCCCAGGGCTTGTAGGACGGTGTGAAGTGCTCGTTGATCTGTGCCCGCGAGATGTAGCGGCCCTGCAGGGCCCGCAGCCCCTGCGTGAAGGCCCAGGGGAACCGCCGGGCGACGACGTACTGCACCATGTCACGGGCGCCGTGGGTGAACCGCGCGGCGCGATAGGCCGCCTGCGTCGGCAGGACGCGCTTCCACACGGCGCTGATGGTGTCCTTCTCCGGGAGGGGCGCGACATAGCTCGGGGTCCGCTGGAGCATGGTGACCTCGGCGCCGAGCTGCTCGAGAGCCGGAACCAGGGTGACGGCGGTGGCGCCGGACCCGATCACGATGAATGTGCGTCCGGCGTAGTCGACGCTCTCAGGCCAGTGCTGGGGGTGGATGATCTCGCCGGCGAACGCCTCCTCCCCCGGGAAGTCGGGTCGGAAGCCGGCCGAGTGGGAGTAGTACCCGGAGCCGAAGTGCAGTCGGCGGGTCCACACCGTGCGCTCAGTGGTCGTCCCGTTCTCGGTCCGGACGCTCGTGACCCTCCACAGACCCTTCTCGCCGTCCCAGTCGGCGTTCCGGATCCAGGAGCGCAGATGGAGGCGGTCGAGGACGCCGCACTCCCGGGCGGTGTCCCGGATGTACTCCTTGATCTCCTCGCCCTGGCCGAGGGTCGAGGAGTGCGGCCAGGGGCGGAACGGGAAACCGAACGTGGCCATGTCCGAATCCGAGCGGATGCCCGGGTAGCGGAACGTGTGCCACGTCCCGCCCAGGTCGTCCTGGGCGTCGTGGACCTCCCACGACCAGTGGGGGAAGGCGCTGCGGACGTGGTGCGCCAGGTCGATCCCGGAGATGCCGGCGCCGACGATGAGGAGATCCAGCGGGTTCTCGGGTGCGCCGGCCGGGGGGCGGCGGTCAGCTGAGACTGTCATGGAAAGGACGATAGCCCCGATCCTGCTCGACAAGTTGCCGTAAAGCGCCAAGAGGTTGCTCTATCGCGCCAACTGGCGGACAGTGTTCGCTGTGGCATATGTGCGATCTGCGGGCCTGCGGGGCGTCCGGACGGTGATCGACGAGCTCGGAGGCGACGCCGACGACCTGACGCTGCGCTGTGGCTTGCCGGCTGGCGCCCTGGACAGTGACGAGATCCTCGTGCAGGATCTCGCGATCGGGCTCCTCCTCGAGACCGCGGCGGTGGAACTGCGCTGTCCCGATTTCGGCCTGCGGGTGGCGTTGCGCCAGGATCTGGGTCTGCTCGGACCCGTGGCCGCCGCCATCCGACACGCGCCGACCACCACCCGGGCGTTGGAGATGACCTCCAAGTACCTGTTCTTCCACGCCCGCTCACTCGAGATCACCGTGGTCTCCGATCCGGAGGGGGACCCCGGCGTGTTGGGGGTGCGGTTCGGCTACCGCGACGACGCGGTCGCCCTGCCGCCCCAGGCGGTCGACATGGTCCTGCTGTTCCTGCACCGGTCCATGCTCGCGCTCCTCGGGGGAGAATACGGACTGCTGTCGGTCGAGTTGCCGAACGCGCTCAACACCGCACCGGGCCGCTATCGGGAGCTCTTCGCCGCCCCGGCCAGGCCCTTCGCGGCGTCCGCGATGCTGCGCGTCCCCGCCGTGCTCCTCGGTCGGGAGATCACCGGCGGCGACCTGGTGGCCCATGAGCTCGCCCTGAGCTACCTGGACCAACACGGCCCCGCGCGCGACCAGACCTACACCGAGCGGACCAGGGCACTGCTGCTGCGGTCCCTCGACACCGGGACCTCGACCCTCGGCGACGTCGCCGGGCTCCTCTCGGTGTCCCCGCGGACCCTGCAGCGGCACCTCACCGGGGAGGGCACCTCGTTCTCCGCGATCCGGGACGAGGCGCGCCGAGACGTGGCCGCTCGGCTGCTTGCCACGACCGAGATCCCCCTCTATCAGATCGCCTCGGCCCTGGCGCTGGACGACGTGACGACGTTCAGTCAGTACGCCCGCCGGTGGTGGGGGGTCACGGCCAGGCAGTTCCGGGCGGACAGGAGAGGGACGGGTGTCGCCGGGCGATCGACGATCGGACTTTCCTGACGAGTGTCAGCTTGTCCCGCTATGATCTGGGTCACACCTTCTCCGCGCCCCCGAGGACCCCCATGGCCGACACCGTTCGCGAACAACTCCGCCGTCACGCCGATTCCGACTCCCCGGCGATCCGCTACGAGGACCTCACCGTCAGCTGGCGCGAGTACGTCTCCGCAGCCGACCGCCGCGCCGGTGCCCTGGACGCGATGCTCGACGACACCCGGCCCCGGCATGTGGGCACCCTCCTCGAGAACACCCCGGAGATGCTCTACGCCCTCGCCGCCGGCGCTCTCGGGGGCGTCGTCGTCGCCGGCATCAACGCGACCCGGCGCGGCGAAGGGCTGGCGCGCGACATCAGGCGTGCGGACTGCCAGATCCTGCTCACCGACTCCCACCTCGCACCCCTGCTCGACGGACTGGACCTGGGGGACGTCACGGTCATCGACACGGATTCGGACGAGTGGGCGGCCACCGTCGCCGCCTCGGAGCCTCCGCCCGATCCCCCGGCGGTCGATGCCGGCGACCCGTTCATGCTCATCTTCACCTCGGGGACCTCCGGCGACCCGAAAGCGGTCCGGGTGGGGAACTTCACGGTCACCATGTCGGGGGAGGCGCTCGCGCCGTCGTTCGAGCTCACCGCCGATGACGTGCTGTACCTGTCCATGCCCCTGTTCCACTCCAACGCCATCATGGGAGGCTTCTCGCCCGCGATCGCCGTGGGCGCCACCATGGCGCTGGCCCGCCGCTTCAGCGCGACCCGCTTCGGGGACGACATCCGCAGGTACGGCGTCACCTACATGAACTACGTGGGCAAGCCGCTCGCCTACATCCTCGACACCCCGCCCCGCCCCGACGACGCCGAGACCACCCTCCGTGCGGCCTTCGGGAACGAGGCGGCGGCCAAGGACATCCCCGCGTTCGCCGAGCGCTTCGGCTGCACCGTCAGGGATGCCTACGGCTCCACCGAACTGGCGATCATCGTGGTCCGGACCGAGAACTCACCGCTCGAGTCGATCGGCGAGCCGTTCCCCGGTGTCGCGGTGTACGACCCGGTGACGGGGACCGAGTGCCCACGGGCGGTGTTCGACGACACCGGGGCGGTGGCCAATCTCGACGAGTGTGTGGGCGAGCTGGTCAACACCGAGGGGGCGGGCTTCTTCGCCGGCTACTACAACAACGAGCAGGCCACCTCGGAGCGGATGCGGGACGGTATGTACTGGTCGGGCGACCTGGCGTACCGGGACGCGGACGGCAACGTGTACATGGCCGGTCGCAGCGGCGACTGGCTGCGGGTCGACGGGGAGAACATGGCGGCCGGCATCGTCGAGGAGATCGTCCTCCGCCATCCCGCGGTCTCTCGGGCGGCGGTGTACGGACTGCCCGACCCCCGCGGCGTCGGCGACCAGCTCGCCGCGGCCGTGGTGGTCCGCCACGACGGCGAACTCGACCCCGCCGGTCTCGAGGAGTTCCTGGCGGACCAGCCGGATCTCTCACCCAAGGCGTGGCCGCGATGGGTCCGGCTCTCCGACGCCCTGCCCACCACCGCGACCAACAAGATCCTCAAGCGCGAACTGATCCAGGACGGCGTCGGCGGCACCAGCGGCCGCGACGACACCTGGTGGGAACGGGAGGAACGAGGCACGTCCTACTCGGTGCTCGCCGACGCCCGCGCGGGCACCGCGTCCTGATGGACCACCTCTTGATGGACCCCGCCTGATGGTCTATGTGGTGACCCGCTTCGACTTCCGCGCGCCCGGCGCGGACGCGGCCGAGCGGCGGGACCGCTACCGCGCCGCCCTCGACATGGCCCGGTACGCGGAGGAGACGGGCCACGACGCCGTCAACCTCTCCGAACACCACGGGTCGGAGGACGGCTATCTCCCCTCGCCGCTCGTCGCGGCGGCGGCGGTCGCCGCGGTGACCGAGCGGATCCAGATCGCGGTGTGGGCCCTCGTCGCGCCCCTCTACGACCCGGTCCGGCTGGCGGAGGACATCGCCGTCCTCGACCACGTGGCATCCGGGCGGGTGAGCTTCACCTTCGGCCTCGGGTACCGGCCGGTCGAGTACGCGATGCACTCCCGGGACTGGAAGGGGCGGGGTGCCCGCCTCGAACGGCAGTTGGAGACCATGCTCGCGGCGTGGGCGGGGGAGCCCGTCGGAGACGATCCGGTCGACGGTTCGCGGCGCGCCGTGGTGACACCGCAGCCGTTCTCGTCCCCGTACCCGCTGGTCTTCCTCGGTGGCGGCGGCGCGGCCGCCCGGCGGGCGGGACGGCTCGGGATGCACTACCAACCACAGCTCGACGATCCCGCGCTCACCGAGCTCTACCGCGCCGAGTGCCGCGCGAACGGGCACGAACCCGGGCTCGTGGTGGCCCCCGTTCCCGGCCCCGCCGCGGTGTTCTGCGCCCACGACCCCGACGATTTCTGGGACCGCTACGGCGGGTACCTCCTCGCCGATGCCGAGGCCTACCGGGCCTGGCAGACGGGGCCCGGTCGAGGGTCGTTCGTGCACTCCGACGCCCGCTCGGTGGGTGAGTTGCGCGCCGAGGGGGTGTACCTGGTGGCCACGCCTGACGAGCTCGTCGACCGTGTCCGCACGCGCGACCTGCGTCTGATCACGAGCCACCCGCTGTGTGGCGGGATGCCCGTCGCCGCCGCGTGGGAGTCGCTGCGGCTTGTGGGGGAGCGGGTCCTGCCGAACGTCCGCTGAGGACGCGCCGACGACCGCCGGCCCCTCGCGGGGGGCCGTAGTCTCGTGCGAATGGGAAACGACACGACACGCGCCGTCCGGTACTGGTCCATGCCCGCCGCGCTGGGGGCGATGGGCGCGCTGCACTTCGTGGCACCCCGCCCCTTCGACGGGCTGATCCCCCCGGAGCTGCCCGGACGCGCCCGGGCCTGGACCTACGGGTCAGGCGTGGCCGAGATGGCGGTGGCGGCGCTGCTGGCCGTGCCGCGGACACGGGCCGTGGGCGGGGCGGCGGCAATGGCCCTGTTCGTGGGGGTGCTCCCCGGGAACGTCCAGATGGTGCGCGCGTGGCGTTGCAAGCCCGTGTGGCCGTACCAGGTGATCGCGTGGGGTCGCCTGCCCTTGCAGGTGCCGATGATCCTCGCGGCCGACCGAATCCGCCGCGGCGCCTGAGCGGCATTGACGAGCACCCACCGTGACCGTGGTCGGGGTCACCCGGGCTGTTCGGCCTCGTGCTCCCAGTCGTCCACCCGTGCCAGGGCGTCGAGCTTGAGATCGGCGGGAGCGAAGGACGAGTCGATCGACGCCCGTGCGCACCCGGCGAGGCCCGCCTCCGGTACGTGCATCCGCTCGTGCGCCAGGACGTACTCGTCCACCACGTCGACTCCGAACAGCAACGGGTCGTCGGCGCCGATCGAGCAGCGCACCCCGGCGTCCAGAAGTGTGGGCAGCGGGTGCTCGGCGAGTGTGGGATACACGCCCAGGATGACGTTCGAGCTGGGGCAGACGTCAAGGCAGACCCCGCTCGCGGCGAGCTCCTCCACCACCCGGGGGTCCTCGACCGCCCGGACGCCGTGCTGGATCCGGTCGACGCCCAGGCCGAGTGCGGATCTCACCTCCTCCGGACCGGCCAGCTCGCCGGAGTGCGGCACGACACCCAGACCGGCCTCGCGGGCGATCGCGAAGGCCTCCGCGGCACCGGCCACGGGGTTGCCACGCTCGTCGGCCACGAGGCC
>NZ_JADDKI010000671.1:0-476 GCF_015356725.1 Dietzia sp. SYD-A1 | reverse complement strand
GGCACGCTGATATCGCGCGTCACGGTGGCGTCCGGACCATGATTCATCACCAGGATGCGGTCGCTGAGCGCGATCGCCTCGTCGACGTCGTGGGTCACCATGACCACCGTGCGTCGGTCGGCCTCCCACAGACGTAGCAGCTCGCGTTGAAGCGAGTGACGGGTCAACGCGTCCAGAGCGCCGAACGGCTCGTCTAGGAGCAACACCTTGGGCTCCAGCGAGAACGCGCGGGCGATGCCGACGCGTTGCTGCATGCCACCCGAGAGCTGTCCGGGTAGGCGGTCCTTGGCGTGGCCCAAGTGGACGAGATTGAGGTAGTGGTCCGTCACCTCGGCGCGAGCTGATGCGCCGAGCTCTGGGCGGGCGCACGAGAGCGCGAACTCAACGTTCTCCCGCGCGCTCATCCACGGCAACAGGACGTGCTGTTGGAACACCACCCCGCGGTCGGCGCCGGGCCCGTCGATCGGCCGGCGATC
>NZ_JADDKI010000670.1:0-18526 GCF_015356725.1 Dietzia sp. SYD-A1 | reverse complement strand
GCCCCGCTGCTCGAGATCCGGGGCAGGGTCCGCGACGCCGCCGGATTGGACGCGCGGGCGAGGTCCGGCAACCTCTCGGGCCGGATCAGGAGACGATCGCCGGACACCTTGATCCGGGCCACGCCAGGGGCGCCGTCGACGGTCGCCGAGGTGCTCAGGACGCCGGCGACCGTCCTCGTGGTGGATGACGTCGTCACCACGGGGGCCACGGCCGCCGCGTGCGTCGGTGCGCTGGGCGAGGGCGGTCTGCGCGTCGACGGCGTCATCGCGGTCACCGCCGCCTGAGGGCGAGGGTGACTTCCGGACGACTTGAGCCTACTGCGGTCCGGTGCACAGGCGACCGGGTATCGTAGGTCGCGGACGGGGTTCACCAGCGCGTTCACGAGAATTCAGCCGATGGTGTCCCACGTCCGGAGAGTGTCCACTCAGCCATGTGGGTTGGCCCCTCGACCGGGGTCCCGGGCGGTAACCGGGCCGGTCTCCGGGGCCCGCCGCAGGCCCGATGAGGAGGAGCTTCGATGGCGAAGACCCCCGCAGTCCTGCTCGACCCCGCCACCTTCGACGGTCCGTCGACCGACGACCCCGGTGCCCCTGAAGCGCAGGTGACCATCAAGGGCCGGAACGTCGAGGTCCCCGACCACTTCGCGACCCGGATCCACACCAAGCTCGCGAAGATCGAGAAGATCTCGCCGGCGATCACCCGGTTCGACGTGGTGCTGTTGCACGAGAAGAATCCACGACTGGCCAAGGCCAGCCAGCGGATCGAGATCACCCTCAAGGGCAAGCCGGGCGTCGCCCGCGCGGAGGCCGCCGAGGACACCTTCTACGCCGCTCTGGAATCGGCGGTGGCCAAGCTCGAGCGGCAGATGCGCAAGGCCCGCACCCGGCGGAAGATCAGCCACTCCGGTCACCGTCGGCCGCAGTCCGTCGCCGAGGCCACCGCTGAGCTCGCGCCCGAGGCCGCACCGGCGGACGTGTTGGATGAGTACGCCGACGGGCACGACGATCAGCTCCCCGGCCAGATCGTGCGCCGCAAGGAGCACGACGGGACCCCGATGTCGGTCGACGACGCGCTCGAGAAGATGGAGCTCGTGGGACACGACTTCTACCTCTTCCGCGATGCCGAGTCCGGGCGCGCCACCGTCGTCTACCGGCGGCACGCGTTCGACTACGGGCTGATCACGCTGAGCGACGAGGCCTGACGGTCACGGCTCGCACGCCCCGGGGGCGGTCCGGTCCGAATGGACCGGGCCGCCCCCGGGGCGTGTATCCGGGGCCCAGAGCACCTAGGATGGACCGAGGGCCCGCGTGGACCCCGCGCAGGTAGCCAGAATTCCGATCACCCCGACCACGAGGACGTTCGAGACTGTGTCCATCCTTTCCAAGCTGCTCCGAGCCGGCGAAGGTCGAAAGCTCAAGCGGTACAGCGCTCTCGCCGATTACGTGGACACCCTGTCCGAGGCGACGGAGACGCTGACCGACGACGAGCTCCGCGCCAAGACCGACGAGTTCAAGGCTCGGCTGGCGAAGGGTGAGACGCTCGACGACCTGCTGCCGGAGGCGTTCGCGGTGGCCCGCGAGGCCGCCTACCGGGTGCTCGGGCAGCGGCCGTACAAGGTGCAGATCATCGGTGCCATCGTCCTGCACACCGGCGCCGTGGCGGAGATGAAGACCGGTGAGGGCAAGACCCTGACCTGTGTGCTGCCCGCCTACCTCAACGCCCTGTCCGGCCAGGGCGTCCACGTGGTCACGGTCAACGACTACCTGGCCAAGCGCGACGCCGAGTGGATGGGTCGCGTCCACCGGTTCCTCGGGCTGTCCGTCGGAGCCATCCTCGGCGGCATGACCCCCGCGCAGCGGCGGGAGTCCTACGCGGCCGACATCACCTACGGCACCAACAACGAGTTCGGCTTCGACTACCTCCGCGACAACATGGCGCACGACACCGCGGAGCTGGTCCAGCGTGGCCACAACTACGCGATCGTCGACGAGGTCGACTCGATCCTCATCGACGAGGCGAGGACCCCGCTGATCATCTCGGGCCCCGCCGACGGGTCGAGCAAGTGGTACGGGGAGTTCGCCCGTATCGCCCCCCTGCTCGAGGAGGGCACGCACTACGAGGTCGACCGGAAGAAGCGCACGATCGGTGTGACCGAGCAGGGCGTCGAGTTCGTCGAGGACCAGCTCGGGATCGACAACCTCTACGAGGCGGCGAACTCGCCCCTCGTGAGCTACCTGAACAACTCCATCAAGGCCAAGGAGCTGTTCACCAAGGACAAGGACTACATCGTCCGCGACGGCGACGTGATCATCGTCGACGAGTTCACGGGGCGGGTCCTCGACGGGCGCCGCTACAACGAGGGAATGCACCAGGCCATCGAGGCCAAGGAACGGGTGGAGATCAAGGCCGAGAACCAGACCCTGGCCACCATCACCCTGCAGAACTACTTCCGTCTCTACGAGAAGCTCGCGGGGATGACCGGTACGGCCGAGACCGAGGCCGCGGAGCTCTACTCCATCTACAAGCTCGAGGTCATGCCGATCCCGACCAACCGGCCGATGGCGCGCGAGGACCTGGCCGACCTCATCTACAAGACCGAGGAGTCGAAGTTCGCCGCGGTGGTGGAGGACATCGCCGAACGCGTCGAGAAGAAGCAGCCGGTTCTCGTGGGCACCGCGTCCGTCGAACGCAGTGAGCACCTGTCGAGGCTGCTCACCCGCAGGGGCATCAAGCACCACGTCCTCAACGCCAAGTTCCATGCGTCCGAGGCCCAGATCATCGCCCAGGCCGGTCGCCCGGGTGCGGTCACCGTGGCGACCAACATGGCCGGTCGTGGAACCGACATCGTGCTCGGTGGCAACCCGGACATCATCGCCGACCTCAACCTGCGTGAGCGCGGACTCAACCCCGTGGACACTCCGGAGGAGTACGAGGAGGCGTGGGACGCCGAGATCGAGCGCATGCGCAAGCTCAGCAAGGAGGAGGCCGAGCGGGTCCGCGAGGCCGGCGGTCTCTATGTCCTGGGCACCGAGCGACACGACTCCCGGCGGATCGACAACCAGTTGCGCGGCCGCTCGGGTCGCCAGGGTGACCCGGGTGAGTCCCGGTTCTACCTGTCCCTGGGTGACGAGCTCATGCGTCGCTTCAACGGCGCGGCCGTCGAGGCGATCATGAACCGGTTGAGCCTGCCCGACGACGTGCCGATCGAGGCAGGCATGGTCTCGCGGGCCGTGAAGAACGCCCAGACACAGGTCGAGTCGCAGAACTTCGAGATCCGCAAAGACGTCCTCAAGTACGACGAGGTGATGAACCAGCAGCGCACCGTCATCTACGGCGAGCGCAAGCGGATCCTCGAGGGCGAGGACATCACCGACCAGGTCGAGTCGATGATCTATCAGGTGATCAGCGCCTACGTCGACGGCGCCGCCGCCGAGGGGTACGTCGAGGACTGGGACCTGGACAAGCTCTGGGACGCGCTCGGGCAGCTCTACCCGGTCTCGATCACCGCGCAGTCGATCATCGACGGCGACGAGTACGGGGCGTCGGGCGACCTGTCGGCCAAGAACCTCAAGGACGCGATCCTCGACGACGTCTTCGCCCGATACGACGAGCGCGAAGCCGAGATCGAGGGCATCGGCGGCGAGGGCGCGATGCGCCAGCTCGAGCGATCGATCATGCTCCAGGTCCTGGACCGGAAGTGGCGCGAGCACCTCTACGAGATGGACTACCTCAAGGAGGGCATCGGGCTGCGTGCCATGGCCCAGCGCGACCCCCTGGTCGAGTACCAGCGCGAGGGTTACGACATGTTCGCGGCGATGATGGACGGGGTGCGCGAGGAGACCGTCGCGTTCCTGTTCAACGTCAAGGTCGAGGCCGGTCAGCAGCAGAAGTCGGTGGCGGCGCCCTCTGCGGCGCAGGCCGCGTCGCTCGCGGGTGCCAATCCGATCCTGCAGGCCGCGGGCACGGGCCGCGACGTGAGCGACGACCAGATGCAGTTCTCGGGCCCGTCGGAGACGGGTGAGGCGCAGCTCGTCGACGAGAGTGTCCCGGCCAACCGTGCCGAGCGTCGTTCCCGGGAACGGCAGGACCGGCTCGACCGCCGGGAACGAGCGGCCAAGGCCGCGTCCCGCGGGCGCAAGGGCTGACGGCCCCTAGACCAACCGGAGGGCCGTGCAGGTCGCCCCGGTATCGGTGACCCGGATGCGGGCCGCGACGGCGAACAGTCTCGGCCCGCGGGCGTACGTGGCGCAGACCTCGTAGTCCCGGCCGCCGCCGCCCGGGGACCCGGGGGCACCCTCGGAGTCCGCCGCTCCCGGATCGGCGGGGTGGATGTGGAGGCGGTGGATCCGCGCCACACCGAGGGCGCGGCCGGGGACGCCACCGCGGGCGACCGTCCCGAGCATCTCGATCAGGTGGGGCGGGAACGCGCCCCGGGTGTTGCGTGGTGCCCGCTTTCGGTCGACCACCTCGAGGGCCATGATCACCAGCGCGTGAGCTGCCCGCCGCGCCGGCACCGGTACCGCGTCCTCCGGGTCCGGCACCGGGACCGCCACCGCGATCATGTCGGCGACCGGGCCGCTCGCCCGGTCGTGCGGACGGACGTCGGGGCCGGGCTCCGTCGACAGCAGCGGCCTGACCCGGCATTCGTCCTGCGCGCTCTCCCGGGGGGTCGATGACACTGGTGTCGGGGCCATGTGCACTCCTGCTCTCTCCGACGAGAACCGGGCCGGTCTCGCATCCCTCTATGTGGTGTGACGCGCGGGGCGAACCGGGCGGTTCCGGCTCCACCTCTGCACCGTCGACGGGCGTTGCCTAGGCTGGTCCCATGCGAGGACTGATTGTCGACTACTTCGGGGTGCTGGACGGCACGGAAGAGGACCGCGAGAGCTGGCGGGAGATCTTCATCGGTGCACGTGCCAACGACGTACGCCTGGCGGTCCTCAGCAACGAACCCGAGGGCCCGGGTGCCGACCGGGTGCGTGAGGACGCCCGCGCCTACGGGATCGATCACGTGGTGCTCAGCGGGCTGACCGGGGTGGAGAAACCCGATCCCGAGGCGTTCCTCGAGGCGGCGAGACGCCTCGAGCTGGAGCCGCGCGAGTGCGTGATGGTCGACGACGCGATCGAGAACGTCCTGGGCGCGGTGCAGACGGGCATGATCGGGGTGTTCTACCAGGTCTTCGACCGCGCGGCCGTGGAGATCCGCGGGCTGCTCGGACTCGACGAGGCGGTCTGACCGGTGGCGGCCAGGCTGGCGACGGCGGACGCGGATCTGCTCCTCGGGGACGCCACCCGATCACGGAGTCGGCACTCCTGCTCCCTGGCGCTCGTCTCCCGGGACGATCCCTGGGACATCGACCGGGTGATGGAATTCGTCGACGCCCGACTGGCCGACGCACCCCGGTTCCGGCAGCGCATCCGGTACGTCCCGTTCGGGCTGGCCCGGGCGGTCTGGGTCGACGATCCGGACTTCGACCTGAGCTTCCACGTGCGGCGGTCCGCCCTGCCGGCTCCCGGCGGGGTGCGGCAGCTCGCCGATCTGGTGGCCCGGCTGGTCGACCGTCCGCTCGAACCCGGCCGGCCGCTGTGGGAGCTCTACCTCATCGAGGGTCTCGGCGACGGGCGGCTGGCGGTGCTCACCAAGACCCACCACGTCCTGCTCGGCGGCCCCAACGCCGTGGACCTCGCACAGGTCCTCATGACCGACGAGAAGGCGTCTGCTGACGTGCACGAGGTGGCCACCTGGACCCCCGTCCCGTCACCGGGCGACGGGGTCCTCGTGCTGGACGCCTTGATCACCATCGCCACGGACCCCCTAGAGCTAGTCCGACGCTCGGCCCGTCTGGTGAACGCGGTGGAGAGGGCGAGCCGGGGTCTGGTCGGCGCGGCGAGTCTCACCGTCCTGCGCCCGCCCGGGGGACTGGCGGAGATGTTCCGGACCTCCCGACCCCGCGGCAGCCGGGTCGGGCTGGCGTCGTTCCCCCTGGACCGGGCACGCGCGATCGCGAGGGACCACGGCTGCAAGGTCAACGACGTGGTCCTGGCAGTCCTCTGTGGGGCGCTGCGGTCGTGGATCCTGTCCTGCGGTCACCCCCTCTCGACTGCCGACACCCTCCGCGCGATCGTCCCGATGGCCGTGTCCTCGGAGTCAGGCACGGCCGAGGGTTCCGATGGTCCCGAGGCCTCCGCGGAGGCGACCTCGGCGGAGATCGCCTCCGCGCTCATCGGGATGCCAGTGGGGGAGCCCAACCCCAGGATGCGGCTCGCGCAGATCTCCAGGGAGACGGCCACCCAGCGGCATCCCAGACAGGCGGTGGGTGCCAAGTCGTTGGCCCGACTCTCGGGTTTCGCCCCGCCCACCCTGCACGCGCTGGGTTCCCGCGCCGCGATCATGCTGCCGTCGGACAGCTATGACCTGGTCGTCACCAATGCGCCCGGTCCGCAGCACAAGATGTTCTGGGGTGACGGTGAGCTCGCTGAGGTCTATCCCGTGCCGGCGCTGCTCGACGGTCAGGCGCTGGCCGTGTCCATGAGCAGTTACTCGGGGGTGGTCTACTGCGGGTTCACCGCGGACCGTCAGGCGGTGCCGGACGTGGAGGAGATCGGGGAGCTCATCTCCTCGGCGCTGGACGAGCTCACCGGCACCTCCCGCTGACCCGCACCGTCCACCCGAGGAAGGCACCATCATGCGTCTGTTCATCCCCGCCACGCTCGCGATGCTGGAGACCCTGCTCGACAGCGGGGAGATGCCCGTCCGCAGCGGGACCGCCTTCGCGGCGACCCCCGCGCTCGTGGAATCCTACGCCGAGGGGGACACGGAGGAGATCGAGCACGTGGCGTACCTCGAGGCGGCCCGCGCCTCGCTGCGGCTGCTGGGTGGAGAGATCGACTCCGGTGCGGTACACGACACGCATCCCTACCGCCGGGTGGTGGTGAGCGTGGACGTCCCCGACGCCGACACCCAGCCGCGACCGGATCTGGACACCGCCGTGGTGCGCCTGTCCAGGGGGACCGTGGGGATGGAGGAGATCGCCGCCGTCCACGTGGACCTGGCGGGCGCCGCCGGCGCGGTCGAGGCCGCGGTCGAGGCCGTGGACCGCGCCGATCTGGGGGACGAGGACGCGGAGCTCACCGTGGGGGACGCCCTCGACATCGATCTCGCCTGGTACGACGCGGGTGAACTGCCGTTCCTGCTTAATCTGCTCTGAGAAGGGATCGGGGAGCCCGGCCCCGTCCGGCGGGATCATGCCCGTGTGGTGCCCGCCAGGCGCTACCCTCCGCTACCGTAGGTTCTCATCTCCGGCACCGTCGGCCCGGTCCTCGGGTCGTGCGGTCCCCGGTCTCAAGGAGGCACCAGTGACCGAGTCGACCAGCGGGCTCAACCGTGTACTGCGCGCAGCGGCTGCGAGGGTTCCTGAACCCCGGGCCGCACATCGATTCCTCAACCGCCTCACACACCCGCTCCGGATGGACGACTACTCGTCGCTCATCTATCCGCTGTGGTCCTCCCGCGAACTGCGCGGCGAGGTGGTGTCGGTGCGCCGCGAGGCGGAGGACACCGTCACGCTGGTCATCAAGCCCGGCTGGGGCGCGACCCCGCACTACCAGCCCGGCCAGTATCTGGGCATCGGCGTGCTTCTCGACGGCCGCTGGACCTGGCGCTCCTACTCCCTGACCTCGGCCCCCACCACCGGCCGCGGCGAGTACTCGGTGACCGTCAAGGCGCTTCCCGAGGGACTTCTCAGCAACCACATCGTCGGCACCGTCGAGCCCGGGACCATCGTCCGTCTCGCGGCACCGGCGGGCGACTTCCACCTGCCGACGCCGACCCCTCCCAAGCTGATGTTCGTGACCGCCGGTTCCGGGATCACCCCGGTCATGGGGATGCTCCGGTCCCTGGACCGCCGTTCGGTCACCGAACCGTTCCCGGACGTCGTCCACGTGCACTCGGTGCGTGAGAGGGAGGACGCGCTCTTCTACGACGAGCTGCGCGCCCTCGAGAAGACCCAACCCGGTTACGTCCTGCATCTCCGGGTGACCAGCGAGGAGGGCCGCATCGACTCGCGCCAGATGTCCGCCCTCGTCCCCGACTGGTCGGAGCGTCCGACATGGGCGTGCGGGCCCAACGCGATGCTCGACGAGCTCGACGAGCACTTCAGAGCCACGAATCGGGACGACCTCCACGTGGAGCGCTTCACCGTCAACCGGGACGCCGGGGCCTCGGGCGGGACCGTGACGTTCGGGTCGACCGGCAAGACCGTCGAGCTCGACGGTGCCACCACCATCCTCGAGGGCGGGGAGAAGGTGGGCGTGCAGATGCCCTTCGGCTGTCGGATGGGGATCTGCCAGACGTGTGTCGTGGGACTCGACGAGGGGCACGTCCGCGATCTGCGCAACGGCACCGACCACGGACCCGGTGAGCGGATCCAGACCTGCGTCTCGGTGGCGTTGGGGGACGTCGAGCTCAAGCTCTGACCGCGTCGGCGCGACGGTCGCGGCTCGTGCTCAGTCCTGATCCGACCCGAGCGCCCACGCGTCGTTGGACTGCAGGGCGCCGAGGAGTTCTCTCACGGCCAGCGCGCGTCGGTGGACCGCGGGGTCGATGACGGTGTCGAACCTGCACTCCGGATCGGCGGGCGGGCCCTGGTGGGTGCAGCCCCGCGGGCAGTCCTGAGCGATCGCGTCCAGATCGGAGAACGCCGCCACCACGTCGTCGGGCGAGACGTGCGCCAGTCCGAAGCTCCGGATCCCCGGGGTGTCCACCACCCAGCCCCCCGATCCCAGTTCGAGGGCGACCGACTGGGTCGAGGTGTGCCGGCCCTTGCCCACTCCCGAGACCGCGCCGGTCGCCCGGTGGGCGTCGGGGATCAGACGGTTGACGAGGGTGGACTTCCCGACCCCCGAGTGGCCGATCATGGCGGAGATCCGGCCGTCGATCCGATCGTGCAGGGCCCCGAGGTCGTCGTCGATCCCGGTCCGCAGGACGGGGACGTCGAGTGCCTCGAACTCGGCGGCGAACACCGACGGGTCGTCGAGGTCACCCTTGGTCAGGCACAGGACGGGGTCCAGTCCGCCCGTGTAGGCCGCCACGAGGGCGCGGGCCACGAAGCCGGCGCGGGGCGGGGGGTCCGCGACCGCGACGACGATGAGGAGCAGTTCGGCGTTGGCCACCACGACCCGCTCGTACGGGTCGGAGTCGTCGGCGGTCCGGCGCAGCACCGTGCTGCGGTCGGCGACCCGGACGATCCTCGACAGGGTGTCCCGGGTGCCGGTGAGGTCCCCGACCACGCCGACGTGGTCGCCCACGACGATGGGCGTGCGGCCGAGCTCGCGGGCCCGCATGGTGACGATCCGGGTGCCGGCGACGTGGTCGGGGCCGTCGTCGAGCAGCACGCAGCCCCAGCGCCCCCGGTCGACGCTCACGACCATCGCGGACGCCGCGTCGGAGTGGCTGGGCCTGCGTTTGGTTCGCGGCCTCGACCCCTTGCCCGGCCGGATCCGGATGTCGGACTCGTCCCAGCCGCGCGCGCCGCTCCCGCCCCGCCTGGTGGCCACGACGCTACGTCGTCCCGCCGGCGAGCATGCCGGTCCACATCGAGGTGAACCCCGGCATGGTCTTGGCGGTCGAGTCGATGTCGTCCACCTCGATCCCCGGTACCACGAGGCCGATGATGGCACCCGCGGTGGCCATGCGGTGATCGGCGTAGGCCCGCCAGGGGGCGCCGTGCAGGGATCCCGGGACGATCTCGAGGCCGTCGGCCCGCTCCGTGACGTCGCACCCCACCGCGCCGAGTTCGGCGGCGAGGGCGGCGAGACGATCGGTCTCGTGCCCGCGGAGGTGGGCGATCCCGGTGAGCGTGGACGGGCCGTCGGCGAGCGCGCACAGTGCGGCGATCGTCGGGGTGAGCTCACCGATGGCGGACAGATCCACGTCCACGGGTGACAGGTGGTCGGGTCCGACGACGACGAGGGTCCCGTGGTCCGCCCCGTCGACGGTCTCGAGGGTCACGGTCGCGCCCATGTCCTGAAGGATCCCGCGGATGGCGTCCCCCGGTTGTGTGGTGGCCACCGGCCAGCGGGGCACGCGCACGGACCCGCCGGTGACGGCGGCCGCGGCGAGGAACGGGGTGGCATTGGACAGGTCGGGCTCCACCACCCGGTCGACTGCGGAGATCGGCCCCGGAGCCACGCGCCAGGACGACGCCGTGGGCTGTTCGACAACCACCCCGGACTCCCTGAGCATCGCCAGCGTCATCTCGATGTGCGGACCGGACGGGACGGCGGACGCGCCCACGTGGACCAGTTCCACCCCGTCGTCGAAGCGGGCGGCGGAGAGCAGCAGTCCGGAGACGAACTGAGAGGAGGCCGAGGCGTCCATCTCCACCCGTCCACCCCGGAGGGAACCCGTCCCGGACACCGAGAACGGGAGCCTGTCCCCGGTGACGTCGGCCCCGAGCGAGCGGAGCGCGTCGAGGACCGTGGCCTGCGGACGCACCCGCGCGGCGGGGTCACCGTCGAACGTCGATATGCCGGTGGCGAGCGCGGCGAGTGGAGGTACGAACCGCATGACCGTCCCGGCCAGGCCGCACTCGACGTCCGCCCCGTGCAACGGCCCGGGTGTGACGACCAGTTCGGTGTCGTCGGGGCCGAGCGGTCCCCCGGGGCCCTCGATCCGGGTTCCGAGAGCACCGAGCGCTCCGATCATCAGGTCGGTGTCCCGGCTGCGCAACGTCCCGCTCACCCGCGCGGAGGCGTCGGCCAGCGCGGCAAGGACGAGGGCGCGGTTGGTCAGCGACTTGGACCCGGGCACCGGGACCACGGCGTTCACGGGCGTGTCGGCGACGGGGGCGTTCCAATGACTCACCTGGTCATTGTCGCGCATCCACTCCGATCCCGCCCGGCCCGGGTGGGAGGATGGACCGCATGTGTGGACGGTTCTCGCTCTCCTCGGATCCGGCGCGGCTCGCGGTGGAACTCGACGCCGTGGACGAGGCGTCGTCGCCCCCGCCGGGGCTGTGGCCCGACCGGGGTCCGGTCTCACCGCGGTTCAACATCGCACCCACCACGACCATCCCGACGCTCGTCCTGGACGCCCCGCGCGAACGTCTCGACCTGAGCGAGACCCCCCGACGGGTCCTGCGCTCGATGCGCTGGGGCCTGGTGCCGTCCTGGGCCAGGGACCCGGGGAGGTTGCCGACCCTGTTCAACGCCCGGGTCGAGACCGCCTTCGAGAAGCCGTCGTTCCGCGCCGCCGTGGCCCGGCGCCACTGTGTGGTGCCGATGGACGGGTGGTACGAGTGGGTCCCCGGGCAGCCGGCGACACCGGGTGGCCGGGCGGGGCCCAAGCAGCCGTTCCACATGAGCCTGCCCGGCACCGAGGGCTTGCTCATGGCGGGGCTCTGGGAAGCCCGGCGCGATCCCGCCGACCAGGACGTCACCCAGCTCTCGTGCGCCATCCTCACCACCGCGGCGCTCGGACCGCTGCGCCGCATCCACGACCGGATGCCGCTCGTGGTGGACCCGTCCGTGGTCTCCGACTGGCTCGACCCGTCCGTGATCGGCGACCCCCGGGCGCTGGTCGACGGTGCGGGCGGTGACCTGGCTCAGTGGGCCGACCGGGTGGAGATCCGGCCGGTCTCGCGCGCGGTCTCCAACGTCCGGAACGAGGGTCCGGACCTGGTGCGCCCGGTGGATCCGACCGCCGGGCTGCTGTTCTGACCAGACCGCCCCGGGGCGTCACCGCGCGGTGATCGCCGCCGTGGTCGCTCCCGTGAGGGCGACGAGGTCCGTGGGTGCGAGCTCGATCTCCCATCCCCGCCGGCCGGCGCTGCACAGGATTGTGGTGTGGTCCGACGCGGACCGGTCGACGACCGTCGCCAGGGACCTCTTCTGCCCGAGGGGCGAGACCCCGCCGACCACGTACCCGGTGGTCTTCTCCGCGACGTCCACAGGGGCGAGTGAGGCCTTTCCGCAGGACAGCGCGGAAGCGGCCGCCTTGAGGTCGAGCATGGCCGTGACCGGCAGGACCGCGACCGCCAGCGGGGTCCGGGTCCCCTCGGGTGGGCGGGCGGTCGTGAGCACCAGCGTCTTGAACACCCTGCCGGCGTCGATTCCCAGGCGTTCGCCCATGATGCGTGCGGCCTCGTCGCCGAAGGCCCCCGCGCCGGCGCTGTAGGTGTGCACCACGTGGTCGACGCCCGCGGAGAGCAGGGCGGCGACGGCGGGGGTCGCCGCGGCGGCGGGTGTGCGCTGTCCCGCGCGTTTCCGGGTCACCCACACCAGCGTAGCGACGGCGCCCGGTGGAATAGCGCGCGAGAGGCGGGTGTTGGTGAGAGCAGGTACCCGGGACGGTTCCGGGGCGAGGAGAGGAGGGTGCGATGCGGACCGCGGTCCTCGAGGCCCCCGGCGTGCGGATAGACTCCGGGTCACCGACAGGTGAGGAGTACCGGTTGCCGACAGAGTTGCAGCCCGACGAGTCCGACCAACGTGCCGAGCAGTTCGAAGAGTTGGCCATGCCGCTTCTCGACCAGTTGTACGGTGCCGCTCTGCGGATGACTCGCAACCCGGCGGATGCGGAGGACCTCGTGCAGGAGGCGTACGCGAAGGCGTACGCGGGCTTCCACTCGTTCAAGCCCGGGACGAATTTCCGCGCCTGGATGCACCGCATCCTCACCAACGCGTACATCAACCACTACCGCAAGCGGCAGCGCCAACCCGCCCAGTATCCGACCGAGGAGATCACGGACTGGCAGCTGGCGGCCGCCGCCGAACACACCTCCACCGGGCTGCGTTCGGCGGAGGTCGAGGCGATGGAGCTGCTGCCGGACGACGAGATCCGGGCCGCGTTGGCGCAGTTGCCGGAGGAGTTCCGGATGGCGGTCTACTACGCGGATGTCCAGGATCTTCCCTACAAGGAGATCGCCGAGATCATGGACACCCCGCTGGGAACCGTGATGTCGCGCCTGCACAGGGGCCGGAAGCAGCTGCGTGAGTTGCTGCGCGACGTGGCGACCGAGCGTGGCTTCGGTCGTGACAGGGCGGGGGGTGCGTCGTGATGAGGGAGCACGACCCGCGGTTGGATCGGATCGACTGCGAGGCCGCCCGGCGCGACCTGTCCCTGCTCGTGGACCTCGAATGCGACGACGCGTGTCGCTCGAGGCTCGAGCATCACCTCGCGGGGTGCCCCACCTGTAGGGAGCTCTTCCTCTCGGAGCGTCGGCTCAAGGCGAAGTTGTCCAGTTCATGCTGTGAGAAGGCGCCGTCCGGGCTGAGGGAACGACTGATGGTGGAGATCCGACGCACCACGGTGACCACGACCGATGCCGACGGGACGACGGTGGTGCACCGGACCACGACCGTCCACCGGCGCGATGCGGAAGGACGTCACCGGACCGAGTGATCCCCGGTGGACGAGTGGAGGGGCGGGCACCGTGCCGGTGCCCGCCCCTCCACTCGGTTCTGGTGGTCCGGACTCAGCTGTTCGGACGCTTGCCGTGGTTGGCGTTGTTCTTGCGGCGATCCCGCCTCTTGCGGCCACGCTTGCCCATGGTCGCCTCCTTTCGTCGGTGTACAAGTCTCCCACGAGAACCCCTGTGTGGTTGCATTGAGGAGTCCGGGGGCCGCCGCGTGAGGAAAGCAGAGGAACATCCGAATGACTGAACAGGTCCGTGCCGAGATGGTCGCGAACGTCATGGAGGTCGTCGCAGCCGTCGGCACCGAGGTCGCCGAGGGCGACACCATCGTGCTCCTCGAGTCCATGAAGATGGAGATCCCGGTGTTGTGTGAGACGGCCGGCACCGTCACCGAGGTGGCCGTGACCCCCGGAGATGTCATCCAGGCCGGTGATCTCATCGCCGTGATCGGCTGACCTCCGTCCGGAACGACGAAGGCCGGTTCCGCCCCCACAGGGGAGAGGAACCGGCCTCCGCGTCGATCAGGCGGTGCTGATCAGACGGTGGTGGTCAGACGGTGGTGGTCAGACCGACGTGCGGGTACGGGCACGACGACGCTTGAGAGCGCGACGCTCGTCCTCGCTCATCCCGCCCCAGACGCCCGCGTCCTGGCCGGACTCGAGGGCCCAGGCCAGGCACTCGGCGGTGACGGGGCAACGGTTGCAGACGATCTTCGCCTCGGCGATCTGGGCGAGGGCGGGTCCGGAATTGCCGACGGGGAAGAACAGCTCGGGATCCTCGTCGCGGCAGATGGCCTTGTGGCGCCAGTCCATGGAAACTCCTTACGGTTACGAGACCGTTATCGGGTCAACCGGACACGAGAAGACGACGTCGACGCGCCGATGTGTGCGAAAATCGGCGCGCGGACGTACATGGTCATTCACATCCGGCGATGCGGTGGGGGTGTACCCTCTCCTCGGGCTCGGTCCGTGAGGAAGAGCTCTCGGTTAAGGCAATGCAAACATTGTGCGTCTGCGCTGTTACGAACGATCGTGCCACGATTCCATGACAAGTCAACCCTCTCCCGTCACATGTGGCAAAGGTCACCCCGGTTGTCAAATCGACCCGAAAGCCCACGCCAGGGGCCGTGATGAGCTAAACGGAGTCCAGTCCACAAGGGTGGTGCGGGTTCGGCCGCGGTCGCGACATAGTCTGTGGAGGTGAACGTGACCCGACCTGACGACCATCGTCCCCCGCTTGATCGGCGTGATCCCCGAGCGGCCATCCCCACGCCCGTCCGGCTGGCCGGGTGGATCTCCTCGGCGCAGGGGCTCATCGGTGTGGGAGTGGCCGTGGCCCTCGCCATCCGTGCGGCCGGCGGCCATCGGGAGGAGACCGTCGTCATCAGTGGCTACGGCACCGCGGTCTGGTTCGCGATCCTCGGTGGCGGCCTTCTCGCGGCCGGCGTCGGTCTGTTGCGGGGGCGCCGCTGGGGCCGGGGTCTGGTGGTGATCGCCGAGCTGTTGTTGCTGTTCGTGGCCTGGTACGTCGGGGTGGGCTCGGACCAGTACCTCGCCGGGCTGCTCCTCGCCGTGATCTGCGCGGTCGCGTTGGTCTCGTTGTTCCGCAGGGACGCGATCGAGTGGTACGCCGCGTGACCTGATCGACCGTAACCGGGTGCGCCGCGGAATGGTCAGTCGAGGAACTTGTACGCGTGGACCAGACCCGCCCTGCTCTCGTAGAGGATGTCGCCGATCTGGGCGAGTCCCGTCACGCCGCCTCCTGTCACACCCTCCCCGGTCGCACCGTTCCCCGTTGTGGCTGCTCCGGGGAGACGGCGGAACTCGCGACCGGTGTCGTGGTCGAGGAGCGCGAAGGCACCGTCGAGGGGGACGAGTACCCACTCGTCATTCGCATGGGCCTCCGGGTCCGGGGACCATCCACCGGTCATTCCGGGGCCGGTCGACGCCCCGAGCGTCCAGGAGTACCTCCCGGACTGTCCGTCGAAGGCGTGCGTGGAGCGCCCGTCGAACCACCGGACCTGCGCGTTGTCACCCGAGACGGACCGGGGTGAGGGCAGTACGCCCGGCTCGCCGTCCAGGCCGAGGACGGTCGAGTGTTCGTTGGGGGAGGTGAACCACTCGACGGTCCAGTCGGGGCCCCGGTTCCGAAGCGCCAGGACCCCCTGCTCGGTCACGTCGATGATCCACAGGCCGTCGGCACCGGTCGGCTCCGAGGCGATCTCCTCCGGGGCGCGGTTGTCCTCGGGGACGGTCTCGGAGATCGTCAGCCTGACGGACTGCTCGCCGGGGCAGCGCTCGGTCACCGCGAAGCGCTCGTCGGTGAGGTCGGCGGTCACGAGCGTGCACCCCGCCCTGGGCTGCATCCCGGCCTCCTGCGGTGCGTCCACCGCCCCGTACTCGACGGTCCGGACCAGGTCGTCGCGCCAGATCTCGAGCCGGTCCGGACTCAACGCGAGTACGTGCCGCCAGGTCGCGGTGAGTTCCATCGAGTCCGCGAACGCGCTCTGCCTGGTGCTCGCGTACTCCTGCCCGGTCGGGTCGAGGGAGGTCACGTCACTGCACCCGGAGGCGCCGTCGAACGCGGCGACGAGCCGATCGGCGTAGAACGCCCCGGCACAGAACCGCCCCGCATGGGTGTAGGTCCAGCGCTCCTCGCCGGATCCCGCGTCACGACCGACGAGTACCCCGTCCGGGGAGACGGTGACGAGATTGCCCTTGGTGGTGAGGGGGGGACCGGGGTCGGCGGACTCGTGCGTCCAGAGCGGTTGGAGCGAGGTCGGGGGCTCGGTGGCCGGACCGTACTCGGGCTGCTGCGATCCCGCCGCACGCAGCTGCGACCCGGTCGCGCTGCCGGTCACCAGCACAACGGCCGCCGTCACCACCATGACGACGGCGATCACCCCGGCGGTGACGAGGTCTCGCCGCGTCCGGCGTTCGGGGGCGACGCCGATGTCCGTCCACCGGCGGCCGGACCCTCTCCTGAGTGTGCGCACGTGCCTTCCAGGGGTGGGGGTCGGTTCTAGTCCCGGCCGGTGGAGTCGGACGACGACGAGGGATTCCGCCGACGACGCCGACGTCGCCTCGGGGTGCCGTCACCGCCGGTCGCGGCGTCGCCACCGGCCGGGCCGGAGTCGGAGGTCGCGACCGCATCGCCGGACCCGGAGGACCCGGACTGCCCGGATCGCGTGCGCCGACGGGGAGTGCCGGATCCGCGCCCGGATCCCCGGGCGTCGCGATCGGACTGACGACGACCGGAACCGGTCCCGGTCGCGGCCCCGATCCGGCCCCCTGCGCCCTCCGGGATGCCGAGGTCGGTCCGGAGGTGAGGAGACGTCGAATAGGTCTCGGCGGGCTCGCCGTGGCCGAGGCCGAGCGCCTTGTCGATGAGGCCCCAGCGCGGGAGGTCGTCCCAGTCGACGAGCGTGACCGCGACCCCCTTCCGTCCGGCTCGTCCGGTACGACCGATCCGGTGGACGTAGGTCTTCTCGTCCTCGGGGCACTGGTAGTTGATGACGTGGGTGACGTCGTCGACGTCGATGCCGCGCGCCGCCACGTCGGTCGCCACGAGGACGTCGACGTCCCCGGACCTGAAGGCCGTCAGCGACTTCTCGCGCGCGCCCTGGCCCAGGTCTCCGTGGATCGCCCCCACCCGGAATCCCCGCTCGGCCAGGTCGTCGGCCACCTTCTGTGCCGTGCGCTTGGTGCGACAGAAGATCATCGTGGCGCCGCGTCCCTCGGCCTGCAGGATTCGCGAGACCACCTCGGGCTTGTCCATGGAGTGCGCGCGATAGACGAACTGGGTGGTGTTCTCGTGCGTGGCGCCGGAGTCGGCCGCCTCCGCCCGGATGTGCGTGGGCTTGGTGAGGAACGTGCGGGCCAGGGTGATGATCGGTCCCGGCATGGTGGCCGAGAAGAGCATGGTCTGACGCTGGTCGGGCACCATCCGGAGCAGTTTCTCGATGTCCGGCAGGAAGCCCAGGTCGAGCATCTCATCGGCTTCGTCGAGGACGAGCACCTCGACCTTGCCGAGCACCAGCTTCGACTGGTTGGCGAGGTCGAGCAGTCGCCCGGGGGTCCCCACCACCACGTCGACGCCCTTCTCGAGAGCGTCGGTCTGCTGCTCATAGGGGGTGCCACCGTAGATGGACAGCACCTTGAGCGGGCGGGTCCCCGACCGGCCCGGGGCGGTGAGCCCGGTGGCGGCGATCTTGAGGTCCTGGGTGACCTGGACGCACAACTCGCGGGTGGGCACGATGACCAGGGCTCGTGGCGTGCCGTCGAGTTCCCGGGTCACCTCGCCCGTGGAGATGCGGTGCAGGAGCGGTACGCCGAACCCGTAGGTCTTGCCCATCCCCGTGCGGGCCTGGCCGATCAGGTCGGAACCGGCGAGAGCCAGCGGCAGGGTCAGTTCCTGGATGGCGAAGGTGTGGGTGATGCCTCGCTCACCGAGCGCGGTGACGATCTCGGGACGGACCCCGAGTTCGGCGAAGCTGGGGGAAGAATCGGAGGACGGGGCGTCGACGACGGCCGTCGTCGTGGCCATGCCGTCGATTTCGCTGGTGGTCACATCGGTGGTGGACAGGGCGGTGCCTTTCTCGTCTCGCGCGCGGATGGTCGGGCCGTGTCGTAGAGAGGGCCTCGGCGAGCGGGGCGCGCACACATTTCCACGTGGATCCTCGGTGCGGGGCCCGGACTACGGGCCGGGCGCGGGTGTGATCCACGTGCACCCACCCTATCCCGTGGCGCCCCGGTGCACAGGGTCCGGGCTAGCCTGGGTCCCACGCAACACCGACGATGGCGTGACAGGCGCCGACGATGAGAAGGGCAGTAACCGTGGAGGTCAAGATCGGCATCGCCGACAGCAATCGCGAGCTCGTGTTCAAGACCGGCATGAAGCCGGAGGACGTGCACGCCCGCGTCGAGGCCGCTCTCACCGCGGAGAGCAAGGCGGTCCTGGAGCTGGACGACGAGAAGGGCCGTCGCTATCTCGTGTCGACCGACAGGGTCGCCTACGTCGAGATCGGCGAATCGGCGCGCCGCCCGGTGGGATTCCTCTCCTAGGAGCGTGGGTCAGTAACACGCCAGTTCAGGTCCGCTGATGGGGCGGGTTC
>NZ_JADDKI010000669.1:0-662 GCF_015356725.1 Dietzia sp. SYD-A1 | reverse complement strand
CGGAAGCCGATCCGGTCGGGCTCCTGCATCGTGCGCCCGGCGCCGTCGGGGTACGTGCCCGTGAGGATCGCGGTGAGCAACTCGGGTTGTTGGTTGAGGAACTGCTCGGTGGCCATCGAGGCCGCGGCCTGAGGCCGGTGAGCGGGGTCGTCCGACCACACCGCGGCGTCGGCGACGGCCCTGGTGAGCGCTCGGTAGGTCACCGGGTTCTCGAATGCCCACTCGTCGGACACGCCGAGGCAACAGCATGGGTGACCGTCCCACAGGTCGCGGGTCAGAGTGAACAGATATCCGGCGCCCCTCGCCACGGCGAGCTGGTTGAACGGATCCGGTCCGAGGAAACCGTCAATGTTGCCGGTGAGCAGGTTAGCGACCATATCGGCCGGCCGCAGGATCCGGAGGTCCACGTCGAGGTCCGGGTCGAGCCCCCCGGTGGACAGGTAGTGGCGTAACAAAAGGTTGTGCATAGAGAAGTCGAAGGGGATGCCCAGCACGAAACCACGCATGTCCTCCGGGCCACGCACGGTGTCGCGGTGGCGGTTCGCCAGCGTGATGGCCTGTCCGTTGACGTTAGTGATGAGCGGCATCCGCGTGGCCTTGCGGCCCGAGGCGAAGCCGTGGTGCAGGGCCAGCGGCATCGGGGCCAGCATGTGCGTGGCCTG
>NZ_JADDKI010000668.1:0-6833 GCF_015356725.1 Dietzia sp. SYD-A1 | reverse complement strand
CGGCCGAGCTGGTGCGCGGCATGGCCTCCATCCCCTCGAACAGGCCTCCTGCCCGGGCCGCTTCCAGTGCGCGCTCGCGGGCGGCGTCGGCCTTGCGCTGAGCACGGGCCGCGCGCTCGGCCTCCCGCTGAGCACGTCGGACGGAACGGACGTCGGGCACGTCGTTGTCGCTCACGGGATGAAGTTCACCCCCGAGACCTTCATCTCGCCGTCCTCGTGACGGTTGACCGTCACCCGGACGCGGTACTGGCGGTCCTGGTCCTCCTGGGACCTCGGGTTGCCGATGGTCTGGTCGATGGCCATGATCACCTCTGCGCGCTCGGAAGTGGACTGTTCGACCGCGGCCGCCGAGACCACCCCGTCGGCCACCACGGCGGTGGTCTCGACGACCTCCTCGTAGGAGTCGCGACGCGGGGTGAACTGCTCGGAGAAGTCGCCCTCGATCATCTCGACGATCCGGTCCACGTCTTCCGTCAGGGTCTCCTGACGGATCGTCATGAGCCGGGTCATCACCTCCGAGGCGAAGTCCCGGTAGGACGCGTCCAGCTCGGACGCGGAGGCGCGGTCGGCGCGGATGGTCGCGCCCTTGCCGCGCTCGGCCAACCACAGACCCGACATCACGAGAGCCGCCACCAGGCACAGGGCCGCCACGACGGACGCGACCACCAGCCAGGTCCGCCCACCCTCGGTGGGTGTGTCGTCCGGCAGCGGCACTAGATCACTCCGTTCGTCAAGATGTCGGCGAGGTCGGCGTCCGCGGACAGCCTGCTCCCGGTTCCCAGGTTCAACTGACGATACGTCTTGCCGTCCGCGCCCAGATACTCGCCCGTCGAGGGGTCGTACATCGCCGCGGAGGTCCGGATCTCCCGTTCTCCGGTGCCTGACGAGGGCACGACGTTCCACCCGTTGGGATTGTTGCCGGGCGGGCCGACCTCGCTGGTGTCGGGCGGGTTGTGCCCCTCCGGGCGGTAGTCGCCGGCCGCGCACTCCTCGGGTGAGGCACCACGGCGGCCCGGGTACTCCATGCAGGGCAGGTTCCGTGCCCCGCGGACGACCATCTGCGAGTCCTGGGGCACCTTGCAGTAGATGCCGTTGATCTGGGGCGGCACCGACAGGTCGGCGGGCGAGCGACGGTCGGCGGCGGGGAGGAAGCCGGTGGTGCACGGGGGCGTCTCGTTGATCTGCAGGTTGAAGTCCACCTTGATCTCGCCGGTGTCGCGCGCTCCGTCGATCGCGGTGATGATCGAGGAGACCAGCGCGGGGTAGATCACCAGCAGTTGCTCGATCGAACGGTTGTAGACCACACCCACCTCACCGACACTCACGAGGTTCGCCACGAGCACCGGCATGGTCGGCTGCAGATCGTTGAGCACGCGGGTCGCACGCGCGAGAGAATCGGGCCCCCGTTGGATGATCGACGTGAGCTGGGGCTCGTTGACCCTGAGTTGGTCCGTCACGTCCGCGAGGTTGCGGGTCCACGCCCGGATGGAGTCCGACGATCGGAGCTGGGAGTCCAGAACCGGTTCGGCGTCCTCGATCAGCTGCCGGGTGACTCCGGTGTTGTCGCGGGCCTCTTCGAGCAGGAGCTGCGCGGAATCGAGGAACTGCTGGAGGTCGCGCTCGGACCCGTTGAACGCGTCGAAGGACTCGCTGATGACGCGGCGCATCTTGGCGTCGTCGATCGAGGCCATGAGCACCGTGGCCTGGTCGAGGACGGGACCGATGCCCTGCGGCATGTCGACCCGGTCCTCACCGAGCACGGTGCCGTCGCTCATCACCCCCCGCGGCTCGCCCTCGGGAACGAACTCGACGTACTGCTCGCCCACCGCGGAGACGCTGCGGATCTGCGCCCGGGCGTTCTCGGGAACATCCGCCCGGGAATCGAAATGGAGGTCGGCCACGACGTGGCCGGGCTTGAGGGTCACCGCGTCGACCCGCCCGATCACGTTGCCCAGGTAGGACACGTTGGCGTTCTTGTACAACCCGCCCGTGTCCGGCATCTCGAGAGCGACGTCGGTGCGCTGCCACCCGAACGCCGTCGGCAACCTGAGGTATGCGACCGACATGACGGTCAAGGCGATCACCGTGACGACGGCGAAGATCGCCAGCTGGATCTTGACGAACCGGGTCATCGCGGGGCCTCCTCTGGCGTGGCGTCCGACTCCGGCATGTCCGGTACCAGCTCGGAGAACGGGTTCTCCTGCGACGGTTCCGGCCGGGGGACGTCGAGCGAGAACGGGTCCACGCTCGACGGCGGGGTGGGCGCGAGACCGACGTACCCCTCGAGACCTGCCATCCGGTTGCCGAACTCGGTGCCCAGTAGCAGCGTCTCCGCCAGCCGCGGCATCGAGGCGTCCGCGTGGATGTACAGGTTGGCGTAGTCGCCGCGGAGGAAGTTGTCGATGCCCGCCTGGGGGAACGGGAAAGTGATGAGCACGCTCAGTGCCCGGGTCAGGTCGCGACCGGCGTTGGCCAGTGCGTCGAGGACCGGGGTGATGTCGCGGAGATTGTCCACGAGATTCTGTCCGCCGCCGGCGTCGATCACCTGGTTGGCCTTGTTCCCCAGGTCCCCCAGGGAGACCATCGCCGTGGTCAACTCCTGCTTCTGATCGTTGATCAGGGCCACCGCCTCCGGCATCTGGGCCAGCGCCCGGGCCAGGGTGTCGGTCTGGTCGTTGATCTGTCGGGAGAGCCTGTCCAACCCGTCCATCGCGGCGATGATGTCGGCCCGTTGCGCGTCGAGCCCACTGACGGTCGTCTCCAGTTGCTCGATGACCTCCCGGGTGTCGACCTCCCGTCCACCCAGTGCCGCGTTGAACTCCTGCGCGATGGTCTCGAACTGCGCCAGGCCACCGTCGGTGAGCACGACAGACAGCGCCGACAGCGTCTGCTCGGTCGTCGGGTACACGCCGGCCCGCGCCAGGGGGATCACGTCCCCGTCCGAGAGGGTGCCCTGGGGATCCCCGTCCGGCGGCGGGAACAACTCGAGGTGCTGTGAGCCGAGAAGGCTGGTCTGACCGATCTTCGCGTGCGCGTTCGCCGGGAGCCTGACCTCCTCGTTGAGCGAGACGGTCACTATCGCCGTGTAGTCCTCGACCCTCATGCCGGTGATCGATCCGACGTTCACGTCGTTGACCCGGACCGGGGAGTTGCGGGTGATGGTGGTGACGTTGGGCATCTCGATGGTGACCTCGTACGCGTTGTCCCCCCGGCCCTGGGCTCCGGGCAGCGGAAGGGAGTTCAGGCCCTCCCACGTGCACCCGGCACCGGTGATCAGGACGACGGCGCCGAGTGCGCCCGTCGCCAGTAGTCGCCTCCGAGGGCGTTCGCCGTTCATCTACGCCCCTCCCGTCACGAGGAGGGTGTCGGTGAGGTTGTCTCCCCTGTTGACCACGTTGACCAGCGGATCGGGTCGGGCGGACACCGGCTGCACGCCCGGGGGGGTGCTGGTCCCCGGCTTCTGGGAGTCCCAGATCTGCTGGGGCTCAGCGGTCGGGGTGATGGGCGGGCTGACGACCCCGTACGGGTAGTTGGAGGTCAGCGAGTTGAACAGCGGTCCCATGTATTCCGCGCACAGTTGCGCGTCGGACTCGGCGGTGTTGTTGGCGAGCCCGGCGATGGCACCGCAGATGAAGTTGGTCGGGTTGGCCATCTGGTTGGTGGACAGCACCCCGGTCAGGACGCCCTGGTAGGGCCGGTAGATGTTGTAGAAGTTCGACATCCCGGTGGGACCCACGTGCAGGACCCCCTCCAGATCGGCCCGCCTCTCGCGGACCACCTCGGTCGCCTGACCCAGTTTGTCGACAGCGGTGCTCACGCGTTCTCCGTTGTTCTCCAGGAATCGATTGATGTCCGTGACGGCGAGATCGAGGTCCCGCAGGGCGGAGTCGATGTCGCCCGTCTGGTCGCCGAGCACCTGGGACACGCTCGCCAGCCTCCCCCCGAAGGACACGATCTGCTCCTCGCTCTGGGACAGCGCGGAGACGAACAGCTGGAGGTTCTTCAGCGTCGTGAAGAGGTTCTCCCGCCCGTCCGAGAGCAGGGCCATGGTCTGGGAGACCTCGCTGAGCGCGTCGCGGACCTCGGTGCCGTTGCCGTCGAGCATCGCCTCCGCGGAATCGACGAACTCGCCCAGCGGCCCCGTCTCCTCGTCGCCGGTGGGAGAGAGCGCCGAGGACAGCTTCATGAGCTGGTCCTTGACCCCGTCCCACTCGACCGGGATGGCCGTGCGCTCGACGGGAATCGAGCCGCCGTCCGGCATCTGGTCGCCGCCGGTGAAGGCCGGGGTGAGCTGCACAACCGCTCGGCGACGAGGGACTGGGCCACCAGCAGGGCGTTGGCGTCGGCCGGGACGGGCACGTCCTCGTCGACCTTCATCGTGACCTTGGACAGCCCGCCTTCGGTGGTGATGTCCGTGATGGTCCCGACGCGCACGCCGAGGACCCGGACCGTGTCGTCGACGTAGACGCCCCGGGTCGATTCGAAGTAGGCGCTGATGGTCTTGGACCGCGAGGTGAAGAACCACACCGCGGCGACCACGAGCAGGACGACGACGACGAGGGCCACGATCCTGGCCAGGGTGGTCGAGAGAAGTCGGGTCATCGCGGCAGCCTCTTCTCGCCCCAGCCGGGGAATTCGTCCATCAGAGTCAGTCCCGGGACACCCGGCATGGTCGGCTCGCGGACGAGACCCGGCTCGGGCCGGACCCGGTCGTCGATGAGCGGCATGACATCCCGGAGGATCGTCTGCTGGTACTGACCCAGGGAGAGGTTCGAGACGTAGGCGTTGAACCACGGCCCGGAGGCGACGGCCTCGCTCAACGCGGTGGAATAGGGGACGATCCGGCGCAGACCCAGGTCGATGTCGTCCCTGTTTCGGATCAGTAGGTCCGACACCTGTTCCAGCTTGTCCAGGGCGGGTCCCAGTTGCGCCTCGTTGTCCTGGACCAGCCCGGACAGCTGCCGGGCGAGCTCGTCGATGTTGACGATCAACTCGCTCAACGCCCTCCGTCGCAGGTCGAGTTGGGTGAACAGCACGTTGCCGTCCACCATCAGCTGGTTGATCTGCTCGCTGCGCTCACCGAGCACGTCGGTGGTCCCGGCAGCCTTCTCGAGGAGCTGACGCACGCCTTCGTCACGTTGGTTGAGGGAGGCGGAGAGCCTGGTGATCCCGTCCAGCGCCCCCCTGATCTCGGGGGAGGATCCCTCCATCGTCTCCGCGATCACCGTCAGCGCCTCGTCCACCTTGTCGGTGTCCATCGCCTCGACGGTGTCGCTGAAATCCCCCAGCGCGGAGGTGAGGGAATACGGCACGGAGGTCCGCTCGAGAGGGATGGTGTTGTCCGGCAGGTCCCCTCGGCCGTCCGAGAACACCGCCAGCGCGCGGCGCCCCAGTATGGAATCCGTCTTGACCTGGACGGAGGTGTCCGCGCCGAGCGCGACATCGGTGTCGATGGCGAAGCGCACCCGGACCCTGTCGCCGTCGAGGTCGATGCTGCGGACCGAACCGACGTTCATCCCGGCCACCTGGACCGCGTCGCCGGTGTTGAGCCCGGCGGCGTCGGCGATGTACGCCGTGGCGCCGCGCGTCCCGTTGACGTAGGGGATCCGGTCGTAGTTCAGCGAGATCGCCATCAGCGCGACGGCACCCAGGGCGCCCCAGGCACCGATGACCCTGGGGTCGCGGTCCCGGAAGCGCAGCTGGCCCCGTGGAGCCCTGGGAGGGGCGTTCTTGGTGGAGTCACTCATCGGGGAAGGCACACCGTCCCGTCGTCTGCTCGTACTGGGGGAGGTAGACGCTCCGGCCCGTGGCGGGGTTGGTGACCTGCACGATCACGCCGCAGAGATAGAACTGGAAGAAACTGCCGTAGACGCCCAGGCGACTCATCTTCTCGAAGTCGGAGGGGAGCCTGTTCATGACGTTCTCGACGAACGGCTCGTCCTCGTTGATCAGCGTGGCCACGCGATCGAGCTGTGCGATGTCCTCTCTGAGCGCCGGGCGCACGTCGGCCAGGAGGGTCGTCATGTTGGCGCTCGCGTCGTTGAGGCGGCTGACCGACTCCGCGATCGGTTCCGAGTTCGCGGCCAACCCCGAGACGAGTTGCTGCAGGTCGTCGACGATCGAGTCCACGTTCTCCTGATTGTCGGACACCGTGGTGAGCACTCCGTTGAGATTGGCGATCACGTCGCCGATGAGCTGATCGCGGTCCGCCAGTGTCCTCGTGAGGGACGACGTCGAGGCGAGCAGGTCCTGGACCGTGCCGGCCTCGCCCTGGAAGACCTTGACGATCGACTCCGACAGCTCGTTGACCTGGCCCGGGTCCAGAGCACGGAAGAGCGGGCGGAACCCGCCCAGCAGGGCATCGAGGTCCAGGGCCGGAGAGGTCTGGGAGACCGGCAGCGTCCCGCCCGGTTCGAGCGCGGACTGGTCCCCCTCACCGCGCTTGAGCTCCAGATACCGGTCACCGGTCAGGTTCTCGTAGCGGACCATCGCCTCGGTGCTCTGGTGCACGATCTGGTCGCCCGCCACCGAGAACTGCACGGCTGCGATGTTCCCGTCCTCCAATCCGATCCGGTGGACACGGCCCACCTCCACGCCGGCGATCCGCACCTTGTCCCCGGACTCCAGTCCCGACACATCGGTGAACACGGCGTTGTACCTCTCCGTATCGCCGGTGCGGTACTCGCTGAACACCATGATCAGGCCCGCGAGGACGAGTGCCATCACCGTGGTGAAGATCGTCAGTTTGATCAGCGTGGCCCGGGCGGAGCGTGCGGTCGAGCGCCCGGCGGTCACGGCGTCGCCCCGTCCATGCCGAGCATGACCTGCAGCAA
>NZ_JADDKI010000667.1:0-511 GCF_015356725.1 Dietzia sp. SYD-A1 | reverse complement strand
CCCCGAGGGACTCCGCGAACGCGCGCGCAATCCACTCCGGGTGCGCGGTGCCCACCGCCAGCCGGGCGACGGGGTCGGCCACGTCTTTCCGCAGCACCTCGACCCAGCTGTCCAGATCCTGCGCGGAGACCTTGCGCAGCACTGCGTTGACGAACGCCCCGGCCCGGCCCAACCCCAGTGTCCGCGCCGCCTCCACACTCGTGTCGACGGCCGCGTGCGCCCCGATCCGGGTGAACAACAACTGATAGGCGCCCAGCCTCACCAGATCCAGGACCGGTGGGTCGATCTCGTCGACCGTCCGACCGGCCGCCTCCGCGATGATGCGGTCGAGCAGTCCTTGCGTCCGGAGGGTGCCGTAGGTGAGCTCGGTCGCCAGTGCGGCGTCCCGCGTGTCGAGTCGCGCCTTCCTGAGCTCGGACGGGAGCAGCAGGTTCGCGTACGCCGCGCGCTCGCGAACCGCCGCCATCACGGCGAGGGCGACCGTCCGGGCATCGGGGCGGATCTGCCGGGG
>NZ_JADDKI010000666.1:0-512 GCF_015356725.1 Dietzia sp. SYD-A1 | reverse complement strand
GCCGAGGGCCCACGGCAGCCAGGACGGCATGCCCTCGGACTCCGGGGCCAGGACCGTGGGATCGGCCGCCGCCTGCGCGCCCGCGAGCAGGCCCACCGCATGGTTGTCCCGGCGCATCGGGTCCTTCATCGCCTCCAGCGAGCCGTCGAGGTGCCGGCCCTCGAAGATGTCCAGCGCCGCGCAGACGTCGTCACCGCAGTAGATGCCGACCTTCCGCGAGTCGATGTCGTTGGCCACGATCAGCGTTCCGGGCGCCCACTTCTCCCGGTCCTGCGACACCAGATCCGGCCGCTCGGCCTGGGCGAAGCGCTCGGCGGTGTCGTTGAGGTTGTCGTTGCCGTCGTCGAAGACCAGGTACTCCACGCGCTGCACCTGCGGCGGGAACGCGATGCGCTCGGTCTCGACGCGGAGCAGGTCCTGGTCCCCGGGCGAGAGCACGCCGGCCTGATCCGTGATACCGACGTCGATAGCCCGGGCCGGGGCGTCCGCGGGCGCCTGGGCCGGGGCAGGCG
>NZ_JADDKI010000665.1:0-825 GCF_015356725.1 Dietzia sp. SYD-A1 | reverse complement strand
GCCCAGGACGGACAGGCTCGTCACTGCCGCCGCGAGCGTCGCAGTCCGTGCCGCCGTCCGCGCCGCTGCTGAGGTCGCGCCGACTGCCGCGGCGCCGGCTGCGAGGATCCCACCCGGTGCACCCATGGAACCGATTCCACCACGGACCCCGGCGCCTCACGGCCGGATCCGCTAGAGGTGCTCGGTCACGTCCGCACCCTCGCGCAGTTCCTCGGAGAGCATCTGCATGGCCTGCGCCTGCTGCTCTGCCACCAACTGCTCCTCGACCTCGTCGCGCACCTGCTCGAGCGGGGGCAGTCCACCACCCGCCTGGCCGCCCGACATCGCCTGCTGCTGCGCCAACTGCTGGTAGGCGGCCTCGATCTCCTCGTCCGTGGCGGAGAACTCGCCGTACTCGTCGACGATGAGCTTCTCCACCAGGAGCTGCTTCTCGATCTGGTCCATCACGTCGTCGCGGTCCAGCCCCTGCTCGCCCATCGCGGCGAAGAACTCGTCCTCGCTGGCCTGGTTGGACTCGGCGAATCCGGCGAGCGCGGTGTCGATCTCGGCGTCCGAGACCTCGAGTCCGCGTTCCAGTGCCTCCTGCCGCAGCAGCTCGCTCCCGACCAACCCTTCGAGGGTCTGCGCCCTGAGCTGGTCCTCGTCCACCGGCTGGCCGGTCATCTGCGCCTGCATGGCCATCTGCTGATACTGGCCCTCGAAGACGGTGACGAACTCGTCCTTGGTGATCTCGGTGCCGTTGACCTCGGCCACCGGATCGGGGATGTCGTCGGTGTTCGGGCCCGCGCCGTCCTGCGCGGGGTCGGTCTGCGGGTCGGCCTGCCC
>NZ_JADDKI010000664.1:0-1373 GCF_015356725.1 Dietzia sp. SYD-A1 | reverse complement strand
CTCCACACCCCCACCGAGCCCGTCACGGAGTCCCCGGAGGAGATCCGCGAGCTCGTCCGCGACCTCTACGACACGATGGACGCCGCCAACGGAGTGGGTCTGGCCGCCAACCAGGTGGGGGTGCGCAAGCGGGTGTTCGTCTACGACTGCCCCGATCTGGACACCGAGGACGGCGAGGGCGTCTCCCGCGAGGACGTCGAGGCCCGCGGCGGCTGGCTCAACCGCCGCGGCTGCATCGTCAACCCGGTGCTGGAGACCTCCGAGATCCCGGAGACCATGCCGGACCCGGAGGAGGATCTCGAAGGATGCCTCTCCGTCCCCGGTGTGAACTTCCCGCGCGGGCGCGCCTGGTGGGCCCGGGTCACCGGAACCGACGAGAACGGCGAGCCGGTCTCCGTGGAGGGCTATGGCCTGTTCGCGCGGTGCCTGCAGCACGAGGTCGGTCACCTGGACGGGTACCTCTACACCGACCATCTGATCGGCCGTCACCGCAAGGCCGCCAAACGCCTCATCCGCGACGCAGGCTGGGGCGTGCCCGGGTTGAGCTGGGACCCGACCACCGATCCCGACCCGTTCGCCGACGAGGACGACGGTGACGAGTGGGACGACGACGAGGCCACCGACCCCCGTGGCTGAGCAGGACCGGGGTCTGGCGGACCGGTCCCGGTGGAACGCCGGCCGACGCGTGGAGGTGGGGATGCGCGTGGTGGTCCGTCGCCATCTGGAGGCCGGGCAGGGTTCGCACCTCTACACCGACGTCATCGGACACGTGGTCGCGCTGGATCCCGAACTCGTGGTGCGCCGCGAGTCGGGCGAGGAGGTGCGGATCCCCGATTCCGACATCGCGGTGCTCAAGGTGCTACCGCCCCGGCCGGTCCGGGCACGCGACGTCCGGGCGCACGAGTACGCGGGTGCGTTGGCGTGGCCGGGCACGGACTTCGAGCTCGTCGACGGCTGGTTCTGCCGTGCCGGTGACGACTGGTCCTACCGCGGGAACTCGGCGGTCCCGGTGTTGCCGTGGGCCAGCTGCTCGGAGCTGGACGGGGTCCGCGACTGGTACGCGGCCCGCGGCCTGCCACTGCGCCTGGTGGCCGTGGACCGGCTCGTGGACGCCGACCGGATGCTGCTCGACGGTCGGC
Organism: Dietzia sp. SYD-A1; assembly: GCF_015356725.1. Taxonomy (NCBI): domain Bacteria; kingdom Bacillati; phylum Actinomycetota; class Actinomycetes; order Mycobacteriales; family Dietziaceae; genus Dietzia; species Dietzia sp. SYD-A1. The sequence continues at coordinate 234 of NZ_JADDKI010000664.1, read as the reverse complement.
CGGTGGATCCCGCACGAGTGCGCGCGGACAGGGAACTCGTCCTGTGCACGGTCGACAGCCGCGAACTGCTGGAGCGCGTGGACGCCACCGTCCCCGCCGACGCGCGCCCCCCGGTGGTGTTGGCCGACTCCCCCGACGACGACTGGCTCGCGCTGTACCACGCCACCGCCGGTCTGGAACCCGACCGAGTCCGGCCCGCGATGCTGGCGACCGCGGGGTTGGCTGGGCCAGGGA
>NZ_JADDKI010000070.1:0-4404 GCF_015356725.1 Dietzia sp. SYD-A1 | reverse complement strand
CAACCACGGTGCACGCTCACGCGCCGCGCAACGAACGCCGAGGAGGCCATGAGCATCGCGGCCACCACGATCAGCAGCAGGGCCAGGGCCAGCGCGGCGTCGGCGCCGGATTCGCGGTTCAGGTAGATCTCCAGCGGCAGGGTGCGCGTGGTCCCCTGCAGGGACCCGGCGAAGGTCAGGGTGGCTCCGAACTCGCCCAGCGCGCGCGCGAAGGACATCGACGCCCCGGCGAGCAGTGCGGGCAGGACCAGCGGCAGTGTCACCGTGGCGAGCACCCGGGTGGGGCCGGCCCCCAGGGAGGCCGCGGTGCGTTCGAGCCGGGCGTCCACGGATCGCAGCGCCCCCTCGAGGGAGATCACGAGGAACGGCATGGCGACGAAGGTCTGGGCGATCACCACGGCCGCGGTGGTGAAGCCGATCTCGATGCCGAGGACGGACAGGTGCCGGCCCACCACTCCGGCGCGTCCGAGGGTGGTGAGCAGGGCCAGCCCCGCGACCACCGGCGGGAGCACCATCGGCAGCGCCGTCACCGTGCGGGCCACACCGGCCAGGGGCCCGTGGCTCCGGGACAGCACGACGGCGAGGGGTGTGCCCAGCAGGACGCAGAGCAGGGTGGACACCGCGCACGTGCGCAGGCTGAGCAGCGTGGCCTGGCGGGCGGCCTCGGACGTGAGCAGCTCGGGGACCGCCGCCCACGGGATGCGCACCGCCATGCCCAGCAGCGGCACCGAGGTCAGGGCCAGCGCCGAGAGCGCGGCGACGAGCAGCCAGCGGGGGAGCGGGGGTCGGGTCACGGGAGGCCGAACCCGTGGTCGCTCAGTACGGTGCGCCCCACCGGGCCGGTGACCGCGTCGACGAACCGCCGGGCCGCATCCGCCCGGTCCGCCTCACCCCGGTGGGTCACCGCGATCTGATACCGGGTGGGTGCGGACGACGCGGTGGGGATCGCGATCTGCTCGACCTTGTCACCGGCGGAGCGGGCGTCGGTGAGGTAGACGATCCCCGCGTCGGCCTCCCCGGAGGTCACCTTGCCCAGCACGTCCGTGACCTTGGATTCCTCGCTCACCGGTCGCAGCTGCACCCCGGTCGCCCCGGCCAGCGCTCGTGCGGCGTCGCCGCAGGGGACCCCCTCCGCGCACACGACGAGTCGGGCGTCGGCGAGTGACCGGTCGAGTCCGGTGATGCCGGCGGGATTCCCGGGCGGGGTGACCAGGGTGAGGACGTTGGTCGCGAACTCCACCGGCGCTCCCGGGATCAGCCCCTCGGCCACCGCCCGGTCCATGCTCCGAGAATCCGCCGAGGCGTACACGTCCGCGGGAGCGCCCGCGGCGATCTGGTCGACCAACCCGGGGGACCCGTCGAACGACAGTCGGATCTGCATGCGCGGGTCGTCCCGCTCGACCTCGTCGGCGATCCGGGTGAACGCGCTGGTGAGGGAGGACGCGGCGAAGACGGTGAGTCGAGGGGAGCCCTCGTCGTCGTCGCCCCCGACAGCACATCCGGCCAGCAGGGACACGCCCACGGTCGCTGCCACCACCCGGACTCCCGATCCCACGGCGGTGCGCCGCCGGCGCCTCGGGCGTCCCCCTGGGTAGGGCACTGTCGACGGCCTACCGGTAGTTGGTGAACTGCAGCGCGACCTCGAGGTCGGCCTTCCTCAGCAACGCCATGCACTCCTGCAGGTCGTCGCGCTTCTTGGACGACACCCGGATCTCCTCGCCCTGGATCTGCGCCTTGACGCCCTTGGGCCCCTCGTCGCGCAGGAGCTTGGTGATCTTCTTGGCGTTCTCCTTGTCGATGCCCTGCTTGAGCGAACCGACCAGGCGGAATCCCTTACCGGACGGCATCGGATCGCCCACCTCGAGCGCCTTCATGCTCAGGCCCCGGCGTACTAGCTTCTCGATGAACACGTCCTTGGCGGCCAGAACCCGGTCCTCGGACGCCGCGACGATCTCCACGGCGTCGTCGCCCTTCCATTCGATCCCGGCGTCGGTCCCGCGGAAGTCGTACCGGGTCCCCAGCTCCTTCGCGGCCTGGTTCAGGGCGTTGTCCACCTCCTGGCGGTCGAACTCCGAGACGATGTCGAACGAGGACTCCGAGGCCATGGGCGCGCTCCTTCTCTCACGGTGGGGACGATCCCGGCCAGGCTACCCGGCGCGGACTCAGGCCCGGGTCATCCCGTCGGCCCCCGATTTGGCACCGGGGGTCACACGCGTTGTATCGTGTCCTAGCGCCTCAACGGGTGCACGCCAGATTGCCCGAGCGGCCAAAGGGAGCGGATTGTAAATCCGTCGGCTTATGCCTACGTTGGTTCGAATCCATCATCTGGCACTCGGAGACCCCTGCCACAAGCGGGGGTCTTCGTGCATTTCGGGGCCGCGATAGTGTGAGCGTGTGACACCGTGGACTTTCGCGGCTCCGGGCGAGGGGTGCCGGTGCGCCGCATCTCGTCGAGAAGATTCGGGGTGAGGGGTATCCAGGACAGGGTCGGCTCCGAACAACAGGACATGACACTGGATTCGGTATCCGCCGCCCAGCGGATGACTGCTCGTGCCCTGCCCGAGGGTCTGGGGTCTGCCGTCGACGACTGGACGGCCGACCTCGACGCCACGACCCGATCCGGCAAAGGAATGCGCTCGGCGTTGTTCGATGCCGTCTTCACGCACTCGGGCGGGCGCGACGAGGCGGTCCGCACCGCGGCCGGTCAGGCGCTGGAACTTCTTCACGAGGCCTTTCTCGTCCACGACGACGTGGCCGACGGCGACGACCACCGCCGTGGCCGACCCAATCTGCAGGGTCTCACCACGACCCGGGGCGCCGAACAGGGTCTGCCGCGCGAGACCGCCGCCCACGTCGGCATGGTGGGGGGCCTGCTCGGCGGCGACCTCCTGCTGGTGGCCGCGATGGGTCAGTTCGCCCGGCTACCCGTGCCGGGGCCCGTGCTGCACCGCGCCATGGTGGAGGTCGAGGGCGCGGTGGTGGCCTCCGTCGCGGGGGAGTACGCCGACGTGCAGGGGGCGGCCCGCGGGGAGCCCGTCACCCAGGAGCACGCGCTGGCGATCGGCGCCGCCAAGACCGCCGCCTACTCCGTGACCCTGCCGCTGGTGCTGGGCGTGATCCTGGCCGGAGGGCCGGAGGAGCTGATCCCCCCGCTCCGGGAGGCCGGTCGCCATCTGGGGACGGCATACCAGGTGGTCGACGACGTGCTGGGCGTGTTCGGCGACCCGGCGGTGACGGGAAAATCCAACGAGGGCGACCTGGTGCGACGGGCCCCCACCGTGTTGCTCGCCCACGCCGCCACCACCGACCTGTGGCCGAGCATCGACGCCGCGCTCGGCGAGCTCGACCCCGACCCCTCCGCCGCCCGGTCCCTGCTGGCCGAGTGCGGTGCCCGCGACCACGCGCTGGGGATCGCGGAGGACCTGGTGACCGCCGCCCGTGCCGCTCTGGACTCCCCGGCCGTCCCGCACGAGCTGCGCTCCGCGCTCGACCACCACCTCGCCACCGCCCTCGAGAGGACCCGATGACCCCGCAGAGCCCGCACGCCGAGTTCACGGAGGCCGCCCGCGCGTGCAGTGACGTGATCCTGCGCCGCTACTCCACCTCGTTCGCCCTGGCCTGCCGGCTGTTGGCGCCGACGACCCGTCCGCACGTCGCGGCGATCTATGCCTGGGCCCGCGTCGGGGACGAGGTCGTCGACGGTGCGATGGACGACCCCGTCGCGGCCCGCGACCTCATCGCCGAGGCCCGGCGGCGCACCCACCGCGCGGTCGAGCGGGGTCTCGACCCCGATCCGGTCACCCACGCCTTCGCGGACACCGCCCGCCGGTTCGGGATCGGTGCGAGGTTGATCGACCCGTTCTACGACTCGATGGAGGCCGACCTGGAGGTCACCGAGCACACCGAGGAGTCGCTGCGCCGGTACATCCACGGTTCCGCCGAGGTGATCGGGGAGATGTGCCTGCGGACGTTCGCCGGCGGGGGACTGGGCGACGACGACGAGCTGGCCGCCGGCGCGCGGGCCCTCGGATCGGCGTTCCAGAAGGTCAACTTCCTCCGGGACATCCGGGAGGACTCGCTCGAGCTCGGCCGCAACTATCTTCCGGGCCGTGACCCGCGCGCACTGACCGAGCGCGACGTCGCCGAGCTCGCCGACGACGTGGATGCGGATCTGCGCGTCGCCCGCCTCTCGATCGATCGGATCCCCGGGCGTGACCGGGTGGCCGTGCTGGCCGCGCACGATCTGTTCGCCGAGCTCAACGACCGCCTGCGGGTGGCCGGCGCGGCCGGGGTGAGTGCCGGTCGGGTCCGGGTCCCGGGCCCCGTCAAGCTCGCCGTACTCGGGCGGGCCGCCTCGGGGCGGGGACGGACCACCGCCGCCCGTGGACGGGCGGGCGTGCGATG
>NZ_JADDKI010000663.1:0-587 GCF_015356725.1 Dietzia sp. SYD-A1 | reverse complement strand
AGTGACCTCCATGCGACACCACCCCCGCTGCCGTCGATCGACGCTGGGCGCCATACTCGCCGTGCTCGTGATCGCGACTCCGGTCGCCGCCCATGCCCAGCCACTCGACCCGGTACAGCCACGCGACGGGGCCCCGGCAGTGGACGAGTCCCGCGCCCAGAGCGCGATCGGTCACGAGACCCTCGAGGACGCCCTCGCGGAGGTCGGCACCACCCCGGCGGCATTCCGTTCCCAGTCCGTCCTGGCCGACCGCCTGGCCGTCGCCTCGGACGACTACTCCGCCCGGTTCCCCGAGGCCTTCGCGGGCGTCCAGATCGTCGGAGCGACCGGCCAGGTGGCGGTGGTCCGGGACTCCGAGCGCTCGGAGCTGTTGATCGCGGACGCGCGGTCCCGTGGTTTCTCGGTGTCCACCGCTCCCGCCCCGGCCCGGCAACTGGACGAGACGGCGGAGCGGGCGCAGGCGTGGGCGGACTCCCTCCCCCCGGGCCAGCGGGACGGCGTGAGTGCCATCGACGTGGACCCCTCCACGGGCGACGTCACCGTGGTGGTGGAGGACTCGGGTGCCGCTCCCGCGCCCCCCGCCGACC
>NZ_JADDKI010000662.1:0-814 GCF_015356725.1 Dietzia sp. SYD-A1 | reverse complement strand
GCCGTACCCCACGCCGCCCCCGCCCAGACCGTTCGCGAGCAGGGCGCCGGCCATCCCGGACAACACGTCCCCGGATCCCGCCGTCGCGGCCCAGGAGGAGCCCGGGTCGACCGACCAGGCGGTCTGCCCGTCGTCGACGAGCGTCACCCGCCCCTTGAGCAGCACCGTCGCCGGGATCCCCCGGTTGCGCAGATCCGAGACGTACCTGCGCAGGGCGCCCGGCCGATCCGACCGGTCCCACCCCCCGGTCAGCCTGTCGAACTCCCCGGCGTGGGGGGTGAGCAGTACCGGGGCCCTCGCACTCCGCAGCACCACGGGATGGCTCGCGATGCAGGTCAGTGCGTCGGCATCCAGGACGGTCGGTCGCGCCCGGGCCAGGATCGCCTCGATGTCGGCGACCGCCGCCGCCCCGGTCCCGGCTCCCGGTCCCACGACCCAGGACTGCGCGGTCCCGGTCTCGGCGACCGACGGGTGACACACCACCTCCGGGCGAGCGGCGAGTACGTCAGCCGCTCCGGAGCCGACGTACCGGACCATCCCCGACGTGGCCGCCACCGCGGCCGAGGCGCACAGCACGGCCGCTCCGGGGAACCGGCCGGATCCCGCCCGGATGGCCACCACGCCCTGGGTGTACTTGTCGTCCTCCGGCCCGGGGACCGGCCAGGCCCGGCCCACCTCTGACGGGTCGGGCCGGTACACCGTCAGCGGTCCCGAGGCGGGTTCCGCCAGTCCGATGTCGACCACCTCGACCCGGCCGCACGTGGGCGAGGCGAGCAGGTGGGCGCGCCGGAGGGCCCCGAACGTGACGGTGACG
>NZ_JADDKI010000661.1:0-847 GCF_015356725.1 Dietzia sp. SYD-A1 | reverse complement strand
GTGGACGCCGTCGACCGCTCCCCCACCCAGGCGGCGGCCGCACACGAACTGGACATCACCCCGGCCTCGGTCACCGGCGCGCTTCGGCTCTCCCGCATCCGCGAGGAGCGGGCGGCGTACCCCGCGCTCGACCGGCTCCTGTCCGGCGCGCACGACGCGGCCACGGGGGCCACGCGATGAACACCTGGCCCGAGTGGATCCCCACGCTCATCGTCGTCGTCATCAGTCTGCTCGCCTCGGCCGGGCTCGGAGCACCGATCGCCTCGCTGGTCCTGCGCTCCGCCCACGTGCCCGACCCGCCGACGGTCGAGGTCAGCGGAGACTCCCGCAGCCCCGTGGTGCAGCGGCGCGAGACCTCCGAACCACAGGTCCGGGAGGTGCTGCGGGGCGGGATGTGGATCGGGATCCTCGAACGGGTGGGGCTCACGGCGGCGATCCTGGCCGGTCGGTTCGAGCTGGCGGCCGTGGTGGTGGCCATCAAGGCGCTGGGCCGCTATCCGGAGATCCGCGAGAACCCGGCCGTGAGCGAGCGGTTCATCATCGGCACCCTCGCCTCCCTGCTCGTGGCGGCCGCGTGCGGGGCCGCCGGGCTCGCGGTGCTGGGCCTCGTGGGCTGACCTCGTCCCGCGACCCGCGGCCGGATCGACCCCTCAGTAGGCTCGACCGCATGACCTCTGACTCCCTGACCGAGCCCGAGAACATCGCCCCCGGCCGCGCTCGCCAGAACACCATCTACCGGGCGGGCGTCTCGGGCATCACCCCCTCGGTGCCCACCAGCGCGGACACGCTCGAGGCCGCCGCACGGCGCGCCCTGCTGCGTCGGCCCGGCGGCCGGAGAGCCTGGGCC
>NZ_JADDKI010000660.1:0-461 GCF_015356725.1 Dietzia sp. SYD-A1 | reverse complement strand
GTCCCGCTCGACGCCGCGATCCTCTTCGCCCCGGCGGGGGAGATCGTGCCGGAGGCCCTGGCGGCACTCGCCCCCGGCGCGACCCTCGCCGTGGCCGGCATCCACCTCTCCGACATCCCCCGGCTCGACTACCAGCGGCACCTGTTCCACGAGCGGACCGTGACCAGTGTGGAGAGCAACACCCGCTCCGACGGCGAGGAGTTCCTCGCCCTGGCCGAGCGCCTCGCCCTCCGCCCCACCACCCACGAGTACCGCCTCGACGAGGCCGACGCCGCCCTGGCCTACCTCGACGCAGGGGACGTCCGCGGCGCCGGCGTCCTCCGCGTGGCCGACCGGTCCACCGAACGACGCCGACCGTCAGCCCGCCGCGCTCCGGCTGACCGCGACGGCGGCTGAACCGGGCACCGGCTAGGAGCGTGGGTCAGTAACACGCCAGTTCAGGTCCGCTGATGGGGCGGGTT
>NZ_JADDKI010000659.1:0-638 GCF_015356725.1 Dietzia sp. SYD-A1 | reverse complement strand
CCTGTGGACCGGGGGCGCCCTGTGGAGGAGAGGTGTCGGGTGCCCGTTACGACGACGAGGACGCGCTCGAGGAGGCGGGCGAGCCCGACGAGCTCGAGCCGGATGTCGACCCCGCCGACGAGCCCGAACTCGACGAGCCCGACGAGCCGGAGCCCGAACCCGACGAAGCCGAGTCGGATTTCCCTGAACCCGAGTCGGTCTTACCGGGTCCCGAGCCGCTCCCGGCGCCCGAACCCGCCCCGGCGGCGCGGCTGTCCGTGCGGTAGAAGCCCGAGCCCTTGAAGACCACGCCGACGGTGTTGAAGAGCTTGCGCAGGCCGCCCTCGCACTGCGGGCAGACAGTGAGCGAGTCCTCCGTGAAGGACTGCTGGATGTCGAAGGCGACATCGCAGTCGCGGCACCGGTACGAATAGGTGGGCATCTGGCCTCCGGGGCAGAGTCGGCTAACGACTGGCACTCTACCCTCCCGAGTGCCAGTCGTTAAAAGTCGAGGACTCCGTGTGGGGTGACCACGCCGGTCACGGGCCGGTCGTGGGGCTCGACGGGGAGGCGTTCGAGCACGTCCTCCGGGTCCAGGACCGCCAGCAACCTGGTGTGCGGACGGGCCAGCGCGAGCGTCCGGTCGTAGTACCCGCCGC
>NZ_JADDKI010000658.1:0-771 GCF_015356725.1 Dietzia sp. SYD-A1 | reverse complement strand
CCCTCAACGGGACCGCGCCCGCCCTGGCCCGCGCCGAGGGTCTCGGACGCGCCCTCGCGCTGCAGGGCCTGACCAACAACGCCACGACCGGGTTGTACGACGCCACGGTGGGGGCGACCTACTCCGAGCAGGCGTGGCCGATGCTCGCGCACATGCTCAAGTACTACAACGACGGCGGCACCATCGCCCGGGTCGACCCGGCGACGGCCGCCCGGATCGTCGCCGCGCAGGAGAGCCGCTCGCCGGTCTTCCGCACCGACATCGAGATGAACGCGATCATCACGTGCAACGAGACCGCCTCGCCGTCCAGCGAGCTGGGAGTCATGGCGGCCAAGGCCGACAGGTACACGGGTGGCAACAGGCTCACCACCCGTGCGGCCGCCGAGGCCGCCGGCGACGACTGCGTCGGTTGGGCACCGGTCGCGCGCACCATCCAGCCGAACGGTGACGCCCTCGACCAGAAGCCGCTCGTCCTGCACTCGGAGAAGGACGCCGTCACCCCGATCGCCGGCGCACACCGGGTCGTCGAGACGCTCGGGGGGACGCTGGTCGTCGTCGGCGGCGGTGATCACGGCACCTTCCGCACCGGTAACGCGGCTGTCGACGCCGTGGTGATGGAGTTCCTCGAGACCGGCGTCGCCACCCCGGGTCGCGTCGAGGGAAAGCCCTCCCCGGAGCCGCTGCCCCGGTGGGGTCAGGCCGAGCGTGCGGCCGCAGCCCAGCAGGGCATGTCCGCCCCCGTCGACGGTGCGGACGACTGGTACGGCACCC
>NZ_JADDKI010000657.1:0-960 GCF_015356725.1 Dietzia sp. SYD-A1 | reverse complement strand
AGCGCGACGTGCTGGTGGGGGAGCTCGATCTCGGTGGGGACCGGGTGCGCGTGTGGATCTCGGGGTCGCAGTTCGAGACCTGGAAGCACACGCAGCTGGTGCTGGACGCGATCCCGGGCCGGGGGTCGGGTTTCAGCCTCGAGAACCCAACCGGGAGACGGTTCCTGTCCCGCGCCCGGACGTTCGACGCCGCCGAGCAGGAGGCGTTGGCGGCGTTCCCGCCGCGCACCGGGGCGGATCTCGAGGACTGAGATGCGCCGCCGCGGTCCCGGATTCACGCAGATGGGACGTGGTGCGGCGGTAGGATCCGACCATGGATACCGACCGTCCGGCAGCCGTTGATCCCCTCGACGCGGAGGTCGGGTTCCTCACGCCCGAACTGCGGTCCGACCTGCTCGAACGGTGGAACGAACCGCAGCGCAGATACCACAACGAGACGCACCTGCGTGCGGTGCTGCGTGCGGTGGACGCGCTGGAGGCGTACGGGGAGGCGTTCGACGGGACCGCGGTCCGACTGGCGGCCTGGTTCCACGCCGCCGTGTTCGACCCCACGGAGTCGGAGAACAACGCCAGGTCGGCCGAGTTCGCCGAGTCCGCACTCGACCCCGCCGCGCCCGTCGACGAGGTGGCGCGCCTCGTGCGGCTCATGGGCGGGCACCGGGTCGAGCCCGGGGATCTCAACGGGGCGGTCCTCTCGGACGCCGACCTCGCGGTCCTCGGGGCCGACCCGGAGACGTACGACGCCTACACGCAGGATGTCCGCCACGAGTTCGCGCACGTGCCGGGTGAGCGGTTCGTCGCCGGGCGGATCGCCGCGCTCGAGGCGCTGCTCGAGCGCGGGTCGGTCTTCCTCACCAGGGCCGGCCGCGACGCCTGGGAGAAGCAGGCGCACGCCAACCTGAACCGCGAACTCGGACTGCTCCGGGCCGGGCGGGCAGAGGCGGGTCAGAGCCCCGGGGG
>NZ_JADDKI010000656.1:0-619 GCF_015356725.1 Dietzia sp. SYD-A1 | reverse complement strand
GCTCTGGGGCGTGCGGGCGAGGGCGCGGCGACCGAGGAGCTCGGCCTGTACGGACTGCTGTTCAGCGAGGTCGACGCGGAGGACGTCACGCAGTTCATCGACCGCAACCTCGGGCCGGTCCGAGATCATGACCGCGACCGGGGCAGCGCCCTCATGGAGACCCTGAGCGCCTGGTTCGCCGCCGACGCCAGCCCCTCCGCCACCGCCGACCGGCTCTACATCCACGTCAACACCGTCTATCAGCGACTCGACCGGCTGGACTCGGTTCTCGGCGACGGGTGGCGCCGCGGTGATCGCGCGATGGAGCTCCGCTTGGCGCTGCGGATGTGGGAGCTCCGCGGCGCCTGAGCGTGCTCAACCTGAGCGCATGCCGAGACCTGATTTAGCGTCCAGGTAACCCCGCGGACACATCACGATTCACGTCCAGAACATGAGAGTGCCGTCATAACGGCAGTTGACGTTGATATTTGGGCGCGATTCGCGGAAATGTGAGTTTGTAGACAGAAGTGACATTTCCGTTTGCTACTGGCGAGTAGATAAACGATAATAAATGCGATGCGTCAACAACCTGCGTTGGCGACGACCCTCACCTACGCCAGAAAGGCCCACCCATGAGCAC
>NZ_JADDKI010000655.1:0-539 GCF_015356725.1 Dietzia sp. SYD-A1 | reverse complement strand
GAGTCGGACGAGCAACTCCACGTCGCGCTGGGCGGCCCGGGCCCCGGCCCGCCCAGCGCGACGTGGAGTTGCTCGTCCGACTCGATCGACAGCCCGAGCATCAGATGCTCCGGGAGTTCGGCGCGCGCCCGCTCGAACGGGACATCCCGCTGCCCCACGTGCAGATGGAGCCCCAGCTCGCGCGCCACCCCCAGACGGTCGTTGACGAACACGGGGACCTCGCGACCGACCCGGGCCCCGGCCCGACGGGCGGCATCGGCCACCGCGGACGCGCGGGTGGCGAACTCGTCGTCGTCACATTCCTTGTCCCGGATCTGGACGACCCCCACCCCGCCCAGGACGGCCTGGTGGACGATGCCGGGGACCGCGTCCCGGCCACCACCGAGGTGGGGGTCGGTGACCAGATACAACCGCCAGTCGACGGCGCCGTGGGCCCGGCGGGTCACGGCGTGGCGTCGAGGAGCGTGACCGAGCCCGCGATCTCCTCGGCCGTGAGCGTGTACAGCGCGTCGAGCCACGCCACCGCGAACAGTCCCGGG
>NZ_JADDKI010000006.1:0-986 GCF_015356725.1 Dietzia sp. SYD-A1 | reverse complement strand
CTCCTGCTGCGCGGGGGGCGCCGGGGCCGAGGGACCGGCCGCGGTACCGGCGATCGCGGCCTGTGGCTCCTCGGGACCGCCGGCCCCGCGTTTCTCGCCTCCTCCCACCTCGGCCTGCTGCTGACCGGGACGCCGCACTACCTCTTCGGCCTCGGCGGCGACCAGCTCAACCGCGTCGCGTACGTGACCCGCTTCGCCGACTCCCCCGCGCTCGCCGACCCCTTCTTCGCCGACGCCGCGCCCTTCTACCCGCCGCAGTGGTTCTGGGTGGGCGGGCGACTGGCCGCCCTGACCGGGATCGAGGGCTGGGAGTTCTACAAGCCCTATGCGATCGCCACCATGGCGATCGCGGGCGCGATCGCCTTCGTCGCCTGGCGCTGGCTGGTGCCGACCCGGCTCGCCGTGCTGTTCGGTCTGGTCACCGCGGTCGTGGGGGGACACACCAACGCCTACGAGCCCTACTCGTGGATCCTCATCTGCCTCCTCCCGCAGGTCGTGGTGGCGACCTTCCTGCTCTGCGCACGCGCCGCCGCGGTGACGCGGGGCACCGACGGCGGCCGACCCACGTGGCCGCTGGTCGTGACGATCGGCGGCTACCTCGGATGGGCCGCCCTGGACTACACGCTCATCGCGGGTGTCGCGGCGGTGCTGGTCGCCCTCGTCGTCGTCATCACCACCTGGCGCCACCGCTCCGACCGCGCCGTGGTCGGCACACTGATCGCCCACCTGGCCGCGATGGCCGGCATCTCCGCTCTCCTGGCACTGCTGTTCTGGCACCGCTTCCTCCTGGCCGTGCTGGGCGGCGCCGAGACCGAGCCGTCCGTGGCCAACGACTTCGCCCCGGAGATCGCATCGCGCTGGCCACTGCCGATGTTCGAGGTGTCCGCCGCGGGCCTGCTGTGCCTGATCGGGGTGGTGTGGGTGGTGGTGACCGTGTGGCCGGACGGCGCCGGCCGGCTCACGGGCCGCGGTGCGGCGGCTCTGGG
>NZ_JADDKI010000069.1:0-4119 GCF_015356725.1 Dietzia sp. SYD-A1 | reverse complement strand
GCCGCGGCCACCTCGGCGCCCTCGCCCTCGTCGATGACCGGGTTGTCCGGGGCCGAGGCGGGCTCGGCGACAGCGGTCTTGGACTCGGCCGGCGCGGCGTCCCGGGCCGCCTTCTCGTCGGCCTCCTTCTCGGCCGCGGTCTTCTCGCGCTTCGGCTGCTCCAGCCACGCGGCTTCGCGAGGCTCAGGCAGGCCACCGTCGCGCGTGACGGACTCCAGCAGCAGCTGGGCCACGTCCACGACCTCGACCTGGCCCTCCTGCTCGGTGCCGTCGGTCTGAGCGGTCGCGCCATCCGAGAGCATGACGCGGCAGAACGGGCAGCCGGTCGCGATCTTGGTGGCCTTGGTCGACAACGCCTCGTCCACGCGGTCGATGTTGATGCGCTTGCCGACCGTCTCCTCCATCCACATGCGCGCGCCACCGGCGCCACAGCACATGGAGCGCTGACCGTGGCGGGGCATCTCCGTGAGTGTCACACCGGAACCGTCCATGAGCTCTCGCGGGGCCTCGTAGACCTTGTTGTGACGGCCGAGGTAGCACGGGTCGTGGTAGGTGACGCCACCGTCGATCGGTGCGACCGGCACGAGCCGCTTCTCGCGCACGAGGCGGTTGAGCAACTGCGTGTGGTGGACGACCTGGTAATCGCCGCCGAAGTCGCCGTACTCGTTCTTGAGAGCGTTGAGACAGTGGGCACACGTGACGACGACCTTGCGCTGGCCGGTGGGCACACCGTCGAAGGCGTTGTTCATGGTCTCGATGTTCTGCTCGGCGAGCATCTGGAACAGGAACTCGTTGCCCGCGCGGCGGGCGGAGTCACCGGTACAGGTCTCGCCCTGGCCCAGGACGGCGAACTTCACGCCGGCCGTGTGCAGAAGCGTGGCGACGGCCTGGGTGGTCTTCTTGGCGCGGTCCTCGAACGCTCCGGCACAGCCGACCCAGAACAGGTACTCGGTGTCCGAGAAGTCCTCGATGTCGGAGCCGATGACCGGGATGTCGAAGTCGAGGGACTTCATCCACTCGTCGCGGCCCGAGTTGTTCTGCCCCCAGGGGTTGCCCTTGTTCTCCAGGTTCTTGAACAGGCCGGCGAGTTCCGTGGGGAACTCCGATTCGATGAGCACCTGGTAGCGGCGCATGTCGATGAAGTGGTCCACGTGCTCGATGTCCACCGGGCACTGCTCGACGCAGGCGCCACAGGTGGTGCAGGACCACAGGGCCTCCGGGTCGATGATGCCGGCGGCCGTCGGGTCGTCGGACACGTCGGCGGTGGTGTGGCCGACCAGCGGGCGCTGGGCCTCCAGGCGGGCGGCCTCGGGGATCCTTGCGAGCTTCTTCTCGTCCGGGTTGCCCTCGGCGTCGACGAGTCCCGTCTCCTCACCCATCGTGGTCTTGCCACCGGCGAGCAGATACGGGGCCTTGGCGTGGGCGTGGTCGCGCAGCGCCATGATCATCAGCTTGGGGCTGAGCGGCTTGCCGGTGTTCCAGGCGGGGCACTGCTCCTGGCAGCGTCCGCACTCGGTGCAGGTGGAGAAGTCCAGCCAGCCCTTCCACGAGAAGTCTTCGATCGCGCCCGCGCCCAGGACCGGCTCGAAGTCCTCGTCCGCCTCGGTGCGCTCCTCGATCTTCTCCATGGTCAGCGCCTCGCCGTCCATGGTCATGGGCTTGAGCGCGCCGAGCGCGGTGCGGCCGTCGGCCTCGCGCTTGAAGTAGATGTTGAAGAAGGCCGAGAAGCGGTGCCACGCCACACCCCAGGTGATGTTGCGGCCCACGACGTACAGCCAGATCATTCCGGTGAGCAGCTTGATCAGCGCGAAGATCGACACCATGAGCTCGTTGGCCGGCAGGACCGTGGAGATGGGGCCGGACACCCAGTCGTGCGCCCAGTTGAAGTCCTGGCCGTCCTCGCGGTAGAGCGCGAGCTTGCCGGCCTTGACGAAGAGCATTCCCAGACCCTCGAGCAGGACGACGGTCTCGACGAAGTACGCGGCCCGGCGGTCGGAACCGTTGAACCGGTTGAGGCTGCGACGCTGATTGACCTGGCGGATGATGATCAGCACCGTGATGCCGATGACCGTGCCCAGACCCAGGAACTCGTCCAGCACGTGGTACCAGGACTGCTGCGACAGCCAGGGCCATCCGCCGCGGGGGTTGAACGTCTGGATGTAGGCCTCGAACCAGACGATCGAGCCGAGCATGAAGCCGATCATGACGAACCAGTGGAAGAAGCCGACCGACCGCTTCCTGGCCATCCTGGTGTGGGCGCCGACCTCGATGATCGTGTTCTTCATCCGTGCGAACACGGGCCCCACGCGGTTGAAGCCGTCCTTCTGCCCCAGCATGATGCTCCGCACCATCCGCGACAGGCCGCCGATGAACGAGGCCCAGGCAAATAGGCTGAGCAGGACACCGATCGTCCCGAGAGTGATGGTCACGCCTGACATGGTTCGCGGCCTTTCGTCGCACTTCTCGACGCACGAGCACCTGACGACCCCTGGGGTGCCCGCCGACGGTCTTGTCGTTAAAGGTAAGCCACGCGGGCCCCGTTCACCGAGTTGAGGTCGCCCTAAGTGGAGCGCACTCGACTCGGGGAACGGGGCCCGCGAGGCTGGTGGCGTCAGTTGGTTCGCAGTGTCAGACCGGGATGGGCGGCCATGACGTCGGCGATCGGGACCGCCGACAGGCGCGGGACGTACCCGTTCTCCCTGGCCACCGCGTCCGCGTTGGCGCAGGTCCCGGTCTCGGCGACGTTGGACGCGCTGGAGATCCCCAGTGCCTTGTCTCCTGAGAACACGACGCCGCCGCTGTCGCCGGGGAGGGCGCAGAGGTCGACCGTGAACGCGTTGGCGATGGTGCGGGACCCGGCCACGTCGATCGTCGCGCCGACCTCGGACACGGTGCCACAGGAGAAGCCGGTCCGGAACCCGGTCTTGCAGGCCTTCTGCCCGACGACGGGTGCGGCGGTACCGGTGATCGCCTGGGTGGTGTCGGGACCGGCGCCGACCAGGTTCGTGCGGAAGCGGTCGGCGAACGCGGGGTCGACGGCCACGAGCGCGGTGTCGATCCCGTCGCGTTGGGTCCGCGTCATGGTGCCGAACTCCTGGCCGTCGGCGAGTGCGGCGCGCGTGCCGTCGGCACCGGCGCAGTGCGCGGCGGTGATGACGACGGGCGAGCCGTCGAGCTCACCGTTGAACCCGGTCGAGCACTCGAGGATCCCGCCCGGAACGGCGACGGAGTAGGCGGTGCCCCCGGCTATGGGCCCGGTGGGAGCGGGACCGTCGGCGCGCGTCTGGTTCTGGGGGACCGGGGCGACGGGGTCGGACATCGTCTGGCTCATCCCGTCGATGATCGAGCCGGTGCCCGGCGTCAGTCCGGCGAGCAGCTCGACGACGGTGCGCATCGGGCCCTCGGGGATCACACCGGTCTGGTTGAGCAGTGCGAGACTGGCGAGGGATCCCGGGTCGCCACCGGCGAGCGTCGGGCCCGGTGTGCCCGCGCGGGTGGTGGCGGGTTCGAGCCCGGCCGTGTTCGGAGCGCCCTCGGACTGGGTCCCACCGTCCTCGCTGCCGAACGGTGCGGTGTCCCACGCGGGGTCGGGCGCCTCGGTCATGTCGACCTCGGCGAGGTCCTTCAGTCGCGCGGTGAGGTTGCCCAGCTGGGCGGCCTCCCCGCCGCGGGTGGACACGACCACGGCGTTGCGGGTGGGGTCGACCCGCACCCCGGTGACCAGTGCCCGGAGGTCTTCGGGGAGGTCGGTGACGATCTTGCTCACCTGCCGCTCGCGGGCCGAGAGCTCCTCGGTGGTCAGCGCGACGTCCTGCACGGTGAAGCCGGCGTCGGTGGCCTCGGCGCGCAGCAGATCGCCCGCTTCGCCGGCGACCACGCCCACCAGGCCGGTGCCCTCCTCGTCCAACCACACGCCGCCGAACGAGTCGCGGAACGCCTTCTCCCACCGAGGCCGGGATTCGGCGAGGCGCTCGCCGATTCCGGCCTGGTCCAGGAACTGCTCGGGGGTCAGCCCCAGGTCCCGGCGCAGAGCCTCGACCAGCGAGGTCAGCTGGGGCCCCAGGGCGGAGTCGAGGGTGGGTAACACCTGCGTCTGCGCCGGTGTGGTGGGCGCTGGGG
>NZ_JADDKI010000654.1:0-1444 GCF_015356725.1 Dietzia sp. SYD-A1 | reverse complement strand
GTCGCGGCCGCCGGCGCCCCGGCTGCCGGTGCCGAGGCCGCCGCCGAGCAGGACGAGTTCGACGTCGTCCTCGAGTCGGCCGGCGAGAAGAAGATCGGCGTGATCAAGGTCGTCCGCGAGATCGTCTCGGGCCTGGGCCTCAAGGAGGCCAAGGACCTCGTCGAGTCCGCCCCCAAGGCGATCATCGAGAAGGCCGACAAGGAGGCCGCCGAGGCCGCCAAGGCCAAGCTCGAGGAGGCCGGTGCCAAGGTCTCGCTCAAGTGAGCTGACGCACCACGGTTCCGCGACGGGCGGTCCGGCGATGTCGCCGGGCCGCCCTCCGGCATTTCAGCAGGTCGGTCGCGCCAGGTTCGTTGCGATACATTACTTATCGGTATGTAACGAAGCACGCCCTCGGAGCGGTAGTTTACAGTGACCGTGGCCACAGACGATGGCTGCAGTGAGGAGTGGTGTCGTGGGTATCGAGATATCTGTCGAGGGACTGACCAAATCCTTCGGATCGCAGAAGATCTGGGAGGACGTCTCGTTCACCCTTCCCGAGGGGGAGGTGAGCGCGCTCCTGGGTCCGTCCGGCACGGGCAAGTCGGTGTTCCTCAAGTCGCTCATCGGGCTCCTGCGCCCCGAGCGCGGCCAGATCATCATCGACGGCACCGACATCCTCCAGTGCACCGCCAAGGAGCTCTACGAGATCCGCAAGCTGTTCGGCGTCCTGTTCCAGGACGGCGCGCTCTTCGGGTCGATGGACCTCTACGACAACGTGGCGTTCCCGCTGCGGGAGCACACGCGTAAGTCGGAGAGCGAGATCCGCGACGTCGTCATGGAGAAGCTCGAGCTCACCGGTCTCACCGGCGCCGAGGGCAAGCTTCCCGGGGAGATCTCCGGCGGCATGCGCAAGCGCGCCGGCCTCGCCCGCGCCCTCGTGCTGGATCCCGAGATCATCCTGGTCGACGAGCCCGACTCGGGTCTGGACCCGGTCCGCACCACCTACCTCGCCCAGCTGCTGATCGACATCAACGCGCAGATCGACGCCACCATCCTCATCGTGACGCACAACATCAACCTGGCCCGTACCGTCCCGGACAACCTGGGGATGCTCTACCGCAAGAAGCTCGTCATGTTCGGTCCGCGCGAGGTGCTGCTCACCAGCGAGGAACCCTCGGTCCGTCAGTTCCTCCGGGGGTCCAAGCTGGGCCCGATCGGCATGTCCGAGGAGAAGGACGACGCACAGATGCGTGAGGAGCAGGCGCACGCCGATGCCGGGCACAACGACGGCTCCCCGGGCGAGGACGAGGTGACCGGGGTCCCGCCCCAGATGCAGCCGACCCCCGGTGGTCCGGAGCGCAAGGGTGAGATCCGTCGCGAGAAGCGGGTGGCCGAGATGCTGGACACCCTCCCCCCGGGCGCGCAGGAGGCCATCCGGGCCGAGTGGGCGGCCCGCGGGCAC
>NZ_JADDKI010000653.1:0-1234 GCF_015356725.1 Dietzia sp. SYD-A1 | reverse complement strand
GACCCCAGGTGATCACAGAGTTCCCCCACGCTTTCTCCCCGTTCACGCTCGGCGCACTCACCCTGCGGAACCGTCTGGTCGCCCTGCCGGCCGGAACGAGCATGGCCACCGACGGTGTGCCCACCCACGGCGACCAGGAGCACTTCGAGCGCCTGGCCGCCGGCGGTGTCGGGTTGATCATCGGGGGCGCGACCGTGGTGCACCCCTCGACTACCCTGCGGTCCCGCAAGCTGGTCGAGGCCTACAACGACGAGGTGCTCCCCGCCTTCACGGACAAGGCGGCGGCTGTTCACCGGCACGGCGCCAAGATCATCGGTCAGCTGGTCCACCTGGGGCGTGAGTTCATCGGGGGCGAATCGGACTCGCCGCCCTCCGCGCCCTCGGCCGTCAAGACGGCCCGCGACGCCTACCCTCCCCACGAGCTGACGGTCGAGGAGATCGCGGACATCGTCGAGGGGTGGCGGGTCTCCGCCGCGAATCTGGCCCGCGCGGGGTACGACGGCGCCGAGATCCACGCCGCCCACGGCTACCTGCCGGCCCAGTTCATGTCCGCGCTCACCAACAGGCGGACCGACGGGTACGGCGGTGACCTCGTCGGCCGCATGAGATTCCTCGACGAGGTGGTCGCCGCCATGCGGGAGGCGATGCCCGAGAAAATGGTCCTGGGCGTGCGGCTCAGTGGGGAGGAGGATATCCCCGGCGGGATGGGGATGGAGAACTGCGTGAGGATCGCGCGGCACCTCGCCGACTCGGGGGCGGTCGACTACTTCAGCATCACGCACGGCACCCGCGGCACGTACGTCAAGGACGCCACGCATCCCGACGCCGTCGCCGTCGACTCCGCCGCGCGCATCCGCGCCGAGACCGGGATCCCCGTCCTCGTGGGTCAACGCATCCGCGACGCCGCGACCGCCGACCACATCATCAAGACCGGCAAGGCCGACCTGGTGGGCATGGCCCGGGCACTGTTGGCCGACCCGGACCTGCCGGCCAAGTCCGCTCAGGGGCGACTGGGCGAGATCCGCGGCTGCCTGGGTATCAACCAGGACTGCCGCGCCTTCGACCCGCACCTGCACTGCGCGGTCAACGCCGAGATCGGTCGGGGCCGCCACCGGAATGTGGGCGTCCGTGCGGCGGAGACGAAGGACATCTACGTGATCGGCGCAGGTCCGGCCGGACTCGAGGCCGCGCGCGTCGCCGCCGGCCGCGGCCACCGCGTGACCGTGTTCGAGAC
>NZ_JADDKI010000652.1:0-2752 GCF_015356725.1 Dietzia sp. SYD-A1 | reverse complement strand
GGGCGACCCCGGGCGCCACGCCGACGACCCCGGAAGCCGTGCCGGCGAGGCCGAGGACGCGGGCGCGTTCCTCGTCATGGCGACGCCCGGTGACGACCACTTCAGCCATCTCCGTGCTGGTGAGGCGAGCAGCGCGGTGCTCCTGGAGGCCACGTCCTTCGGCTTGTCGACCTGCCCGATCAGCGAGGCGCTGGAGGTGCCGGCGACCCGACGGGTGTTGCAGCAGTCCGCCATGTCGAGCGGATGCTTCCCCCAGCTCATCATCCGGATGGGGTGGGCGCGGCCGGGCGCGAAGGCCCTACCGCTGACGCCGCGACGGCCGGTGGCGGACATCCTGACGACGATGTCCTCCGGGGTGGCGGCGGCAGCCAGGGCCACGGCCTGATTCAGCCCCGGATCCCGGTCAGTCCTCGTGCATGATGAGGACGGGGCAGTGCGCGTGGGTGGCACAGGCGGAACTCACCGATCCCACCAGCAGCCCGACGAAACCGCCGTGCCCGCGGCTGCCGAGCACGAGCATGTACGCGCCCCTGCTGCGCTCGATCAGCAGGCGCGCCGCGGGCCCCTGCAGGACCGTCTGGCGGAGCCCTTCGGGGGGTGATCCGTCGAACGCGTCGTCGACCGCGGTGGCGAGCAGCTTTGCGGCGTCCTCGTCGAGTGTCCAGTCCGCCGTGTAGTAGGCGTCGATCATCGGCGGGTAGTCCCAGGTGGTGATCGCCTCCACCGTCAGGTCCAGGGCGGCGGCGATCTGCGCGCCTCGTCGTAGTGCGGAGAGTGACGGACGGGACCCGTCGACTCCGACGACGATGCGGTCCGGGCTCAGTGCTTCGGTCATGCCGTCATCGTCGTACCGGTACCGGAACCGCCGATAGGGCCGAAAGTCCCGCGGTGAGAGGTCCCCGGGTCGATCGACCCGTCCGACCGTGCGTGTGCCCGTCGGTGGTCGGGCATGCCGGTCGAGTGGACCGTCGAGGTCGGGCCCAATGGCCCTACTCCGCCCCGATCGGCGGGACGACGATGGGTCGTGACCACCCGTCACGATGTTGCGTGATGTCGTCCGAGCAGAAGGAGCACGATCATGGCGGACAACCTGGCACGATTCGATCCGTTCGCGGGGCTCGACGCCCTGCGGAGGGAGTTCCTGGACAGCGGTCTGTTGGGCACCCTCCGCGGCAGGGCCCCGACCACCGACGTGTACACCGAGGGGGACACGGGGTTGGTGGTGGAGGTCCATCTCCCGAACTTCGAGGAGAAGGACATCTCCGTCGCCGTCGACAAGGGGACGCTGTCCATCCAGGCCGAGCGGCACGAGCGCGACGAGGACAAGTCGCGCAAGTACGTCGTCCGCGAGAGCAGCAGCAGCTTCTTCCGCAGCATCGCGTTGCCCGATCACGCCGATGTCCAGAAGATCACGGCCGACTACGACGACGGTGTCCTCAAGGTCACCGTCCCCCTGGCGGAGATCTCCGCGCCGACGAAGATCCAGATCGGGTCCGGTGGCAGCGCGCCGTAAGTCGCCTGGTCGGGCGCACGGGTGGGTTACCGCGGCGGCCGTTGTCGCGGTCGTCCTCCTGCTCCTTCCCGTGCTCCTGTTGCCCCTCACCACGTCGGTCCCACTATGGGCGTGGCTACCCCTTCTCGTGCTGGGCCTGGGCGGTCTGGTCTGGCTCGTCGCCGCGCGTCGCCGGCGGTGGGTGCGGCCGGCCGCGGTGGGCGTGGTGGCGATCGCGGCGATCGGGTCGGTGCTCGCCTCGCAGACCCTCGCCGTGACGCCGCCGATCACCGGACCGGACGGCGAGCCGGTGCCCGGCAGCATTGCGTCGATGGAGGCGGTGGAGCTGAACGGCAGCGAGCAGTGGATCACCCTGCGCGGCCACGACACGTCAAACCCGGTCCTGCTCAACCTCGGGATGGGCGGCCCGGGCGGCGGCGGGTTCTTCAACTCGCGCGAGTTCCGGCCGCTGGAGGAACAGTTCACGGTGGTGAACTGGGACGAGCCGGGGACGGGCAGGTCGTACGGCGCCGTGCCGTTCGACGAGCTCGACCGGCAGCGGTTCGTCGACGACGCGGCCGCGCTCGCCCGGTACCTGATCGAGCGATTCGGGCAGGAGAGGATCGTGGTCTACGGGGTGTCGTGGTCGAGCATCCTCGGCATCTGGCTGGTGCAGGAGCACCCCGAGCTCTTCCACGCCTTCGTCAGCAGCGGGCAGATGGTCAACACAGGCGAGAACGACCGGATGGGCTACGAGCTGGCGCTGGCGCACCTCGAGGAGCAGGGCGAGACCCGGCGTGCGGACAGGCTCCGCGAGAACGGACCGCCGCCGTACCACGGCGAGAACGTGGTGCGGCCCTACGTGGACTTCCTCGACGTGCTCAACGAGATCATGGGCACGCCCCGCTACACGCTGGTGGTGCCGCTCCTCGGGTTCTTCGTGCCCGAGTACGGCTACCTCGACACGATCAACCACACCCGCGGGCTGATCGACTCGTTCAACGCCGTGTATCCGCAGCTCGAGGACCTGGATTTCGTGGAGCAGGCCCCCGTGTTGGAGGTGCCGGTGTTCTTCTTCGTGGGACGCCACGACGTCAACGCGATGCCGAGCCTGGTGCAGGAGTACTACGACGTACTCGACGCCCCGACCAAGGAGCTGATCTGGCTCGAGGGCGGACACGGTCTGGGCAGCGCGGAGAACACCGACGTGTTCGTCGACGTGATGCTCGAGCAGGTCCGGCCGCTGGCGGTGGCGTGACC
>NZ_JADDKI010000651.1:0-9291 GCF_015356725.1 Dietzia sp. SYD-A1 | reverse complement strand
GCACTCCGCCGTACTCTCGGCGCGCTTCGAGCCATTACTGACCCATGCTCCTAGGCGCCCGTGCTCGATGCTCGCACCGGACTTGCCTGCCAGCCTGAGGATCACGACCTCTTCGGTGGCCGACACCGTTAGAGGTATATACCTCGATCCGTTTTTACCGACGACGGTTTTCACCTCTGCGAAACTACTCAGGAAGTGCGTTTCGAATAGCTGCCTCGATAAACTCAGACACGGTCTCCCCTTGTTGGATGGCCGCGATCTTGGCTCTCCGGTACACCTCAACATCAAGCGCTAGAGATGTCTTCGTACGCCGAGGACCGGCCGGACGTGCGGCTTCAGAAGCGGAGAACGTTTCCGAGACTGGCCGGATGGGAGCTGCGGCCCGTGGGCGCAAACTACGGCTCACCGGTTCCGATTTGCCACTCATTTAGTCACCTCTACGATCTCGTCCATCAGGTCTCGATAGCCGAAGAAGCTTGTTGGACTTGTGCCGAATGACTGGCGTATCGCCTGTCGCTTCCCAATTACATTTTCGAATACGAACACCCCTTCCGATTCAAGGGCCTCCTTTGTGAGCTCGAGCAGCTTAGTGCCGAGCTCAACGCTCGTCAGAAGGACGCCAGCTGGCTTATGTGCAGCAGCCTCCAACGTCGGCCAGACGCGCTGGAGGTCCAACCCAGACGGCGCAGTGGGGACCACGACAACATCAGCCGCATCGATCGCGGCCTGGATGATGTCAGCAGCACCCGGAGGCGTGTCGATCACTGTGATGTCGCTACTAGATGCGCGCGAAAGCGTGATCTTGTTCGCGGGCGAGACTTGAAACGGCAAAGGCGCACTCCCCTCCGTCGCAATCTCAGCCCAACTAGTGGCCGACCCCTGAGGGTCCGCGTCTAGCAACTCAGTCGACTTGCCCTGCGCGCTCGCGACCGTCGCTAGGTAAATGGCGGTGGTCGTCTTACCGACGCCACCCTTGGTGTTAACTACCGCAATCTTCAAAACCCGCTACACCTCAATCTTTCTATACCTCGATACCGCTGTACCTATTGTGGTCATCACCTTGATACCAAAACTGCAGCACAGGAGCGCGTCAGCCACGCCGGACATCCCGAGATACCATTGGATCGATAACGGTACATCAGTAATCACCGTTAGACCGGTACTGGTGTTGCGGTGTATACCGGTGTAGGTTTTGCGGTATACACCGCTGCGGATGTGTCGCAGCCGCTGACCGTCTACAGAGCCGTAGGCGGCGCCAAAAACTCCACCTCACTTAGGCGTGTCGATCGGATTTGTGGCGCCAAGTGTGGAAGTTTTCCTCCCATGGCGACGAAGCAGCGGGGCCCCGGGCGACCGTCATTCGGCGAGCGCATGCGCGTGCCCGTCCGTATGGCCCCTGAGGTGTACGAGGCACTTCGGGTCGAAGCCAGGTCTAGAGGCGTCTCGATGTCTCAATACTTGTCTGACCTCGCCGCCATCAATCTTGGCCTGCCCGAGGCCGTAGTTCCACCTGCAGATGAGGAGGCAATTTCAGCGTGAAGCGGTGGCCGGCCCGCGCCCGGCCAACAGTTGAACACCCCGCAACCCTGAAATGACTGATCCCGGCCCACTGGCAGGTGGACCGGGATCGAAAGTCAAGAGTTCGAGTTACCGCTCAAACTCGGTGTTGCTCACCAATTAGGAGAGCTGTGCTTCCAGGCACCTCTCAGAGTAAGTCATACCCATCGGATGGTCCAGTCGATCCGATCGGCGTGTCTCACTCTGACCGTGACAACCTCATATCCCTCGATTCCACCTGGTGGTGGGACTCTGTGGTGTGCGCGTGGAGTCCGCGCCCGTATGTGCGTGTCGACTCGCACAAGGCGCATACCTTCGCCGCCACCAGGCGCCTCACCGACGGCGCGCCGGGGGAGGGGACGCCTTTCGCGCTGCACCTAACCGATGAATCGGGCAAGTTTCGGCTCCTCGCCCTCGATTTCGACGCCCACCATGCCGGCTCAACCGCAGACAAAGACCTTGCAGCGTGCACGGCTGCCTTGACTGCCGCGGACATCGAGCACCTGGTGTGCTCGTCAGGACCTGGTGGGGGATACCACGTATGGATCCGGCTGAGCACCGCCATCTCCCCGCACCGCCTGGCACCGCTCATCGACGCTTTCTGCGCCATGTGGCCCTCGCTGGATCGGGGCCCGCTGTCCAATTCGCGCACGGGTTGTGTCCGCGCCCCGGGCTCACCCCACCGCTCCGGCGGCACATCGGTACCCCTGACAGATCCGCATATCCGCCCGGTGTCCCTGCGAGCCTTGCGCACAGTACTCACGCAGCTGACACAACCCCCTCAGACCAATGGCACCTCCACCGCCGGTACTGGGATCGCCCCGGTTCCTGTGCACGTCGATGTGCAAGGCCATCCGTACCTCACCGGGCCCAAACGCCCCCTGAACCCACAGATCCGTGCCCTTGCCCGCGCCCCGATCACCGACCGCACCGATGCCTCCGCGGTGGGGTGGTCGATCCTGTTGGCCTGCGCCCACGCGCGGATGCAGTACCGCGACGTGCACGAGGCCGCTTTCACTGACCGTTGGCCCGGTCTGGAGTTTGTCCGCACCCACCGCACCAGTGCGGGGGAGCGCACCCCCCGATTCGACGCGACAGCTGAGTTGGCCCGCCAGTGGGCCAAAGCCGTCACCGCAGCCAGTTACACCCAGCCCACCACGGCAGGACCCTCGCCTGCCCGCCGAGCTGCCGAAACCACTGTCGCCGACCTGCTCACCCGTATGGACGCCCAGCCCTGCCGGTGGGCTGGCAAGACCGGAGCCCAGGACCGCCTGGTGCTCCTGGCCCTGGCAGCCCGCACGTTCGCAGCCGCGGCTAGCGAGGTGCACCTGTCCGAACGCGACTGGGCCCTCGCCGCCGGCCTGACCAGAGACGCTGTCGCCGACCGACTGAAAGTCCTGGCCCAGCAGGGCTGGGTCGCCCGCGTGCAGCGAGCGGCCGGCCCCTGGGCGGCAGTGTGGCGGATCGTTAGACCCGGGGGCGGGGAGCAAAGAAGTGGCGCAGTATTTACCCCGGAGATGCAGAGCCAGCTTGATGCTGAGCTCGAGTGCGCCCGCGCTGATATCTGGCACGCCCGCCCCCTGGGGGTGTTGGGCATGCGCGTATGGGCCCACATGGCCGCTGGTCGCCTGTCGGTGCGTGAGCTGGCGACCAGGTTGGGGGTCTGTCCGGCGACGGTACGTAGCAAGCTGCGCGCGCTTCGCTCTCTGGGGTTGTGCACCGCCGATGGCCGGGTGTACCGGAGTCGGGCGCGGTTAGCGCGAGCCGCTATTGCTGCTGGTGTCGACGGTGCGCACGCCGATCGGGTGCGCTTGTACCGACTGCATTCGGCGGTGTTCGTGTGGTGGTTCACCACCCGACATCAGCCGCAGCGCTCCGACGCGCTGGCCGAGTGGGGCGATTTTCCCAATCCTGATGAGGCGGAGCAGATCCACCCGACCGACATCGCCCTGGCCTACGGCGCCACCTCGACCGGTCCGCCAGTATCAGCCACCACCTGGGGCGCGGCGATGGCTGCCCAAGACCTTCATCGCGAGGCCGACCCGGACAGTTGGTGGGAACTAGTCGCCGCAGCCCGCGCCGCCCTGCCCGCCCCCGACATGCTGCTCGCACCCCACCAATGGGCCCGCACCACCGCAGCCTGACCACTGGCGCCGAACGAGTCGGGTCGAGTCACCACAGGTCGGGGGAGGAGTCGGGAGTTGGCCCCCACGGCGAGCTCGTCGTGGGATGGGTGTCCGGGCCGGGTTCATGTTCTGCAGTGCGGGATGCGAGGTACGAGTCGACAAAGTCCTCGGCGGTGAAGGACACTGCACGGGCTACCGCCTCGGAGGCAGGATCGGCGGTAAGTGTGCGATGGGTTTCTGCAAGCCAGGTGGTCAGTTCGGTGTCGCATCCCGGGGCCGCGGGTGGGGGAGTGGGCAGCGCTGCGGTGTCGGTGGTCTCACCGGTCGCGTGGCGTATCCGGTGGGCGATGACCGCTCCGGGTTTGTTGGCGGTGTCGAGGGTGTCGGTGGCGTTGTCCCATTCCTCGCGGGGGTCGAGGCCCCTGGTTGCTGCTTCGGTCCACGCGCCTGCGAGGGCCTGGTACTGGTCGGGGTCTGCCTCGACCTGGTGGGCGTAGGCACGGGGGAGTGCGTCGATGTAGGCAGGGAGGGTGGCTGCGGCAAAATCGCGGGCGGCAAGGTCAACGCCGTGGCGGTAGAGCTGGGCGAGTCGTTCGTCGCTGGTGGCGCTGGCGTACTCCTGGCGCAGAGTTTCGGTGGCCGAGGCCTGGTGGGTGTCGCGGGCCAGAACGCCAGTCAGCACCTGCGTCGGTGTTGGGGCGTCGTGGTCGCCGGCGGAGTGCATGTGTGCGTCCTCGGCGCCCGTGTCGAGGGCGGGTTCGCACACGGCGTAGGCGCGGTTTTCTCGTCTGCCGCGGGTCATGGCGACGTACAGGCCGGCACGGTCCACCGAGGTGTCGATGACGGCGTGGACGGTATCGACGGTCGCGCCCTGCGCGCGGTGGATGGTGGCCGCGTAACCGAGGTGGATGCTCTTGCCGGCGTAGCTGGCGGGGATTGCCATGGCCTGCCCGGTGGAGGAGTCGCGCACCCCAAGTGAGCCGTCGCCTGCGATGCCGGTGACGGTGAACAACTGTCCGTTGATGACCCGTCCGAGGTAGGTGCGGTCACTGGTGTACAGCGTGGAGTTGGTGCGGGCGATGACGGTGTCGCCGACACCCACGACATCGCCGCGAGCGACCCTGGTGGTGTGTGCGTCGTCGACTAGCCCGTGGGCGATGCGGCTCGAGCGGATCACTTCGTTGAGGGTGTCGACGTCGGCGTTGGTGGAGGCAATGATCAGCGCCTGGCGGCCAGCGGCTGTGTCGGCCAGGAACGCCTGAGCGGCTTCGGTGAGCATCTGCTCCCGGTGCCCGCCGCTGATCCATCCGCGCTCGCTGTAGAGGGCCAGCGCGCCGGGATCGCCTTCGCGAAGGGCGAGGGTCGCGTCGGCTTGATCGGTGTCTGCGCCCATGCGCATCACCTCCCGGAGCTGAGGCGTCCCTGGGGTGCTGGCCAGGTCGGCGAACAGCCCCCCGGTCTCGACAGCAGCGAGCTGCTTGGGGTCGCCGATCAGTCGGAGAATGGCCCCAGATTCGGCGGCGATCTCAGTCAGCGCGGCCAGGTTTTCGGTGCTGGCCATGCCCGCTTCATCGACCAGAAGCATGTCGCCGGGGCGGATCATCACGGGCAACGCGTCGAGAGTCTTTCCGGGCAGGTTCGGGTGCCGACCGAGCCAGGTGAAGGTCAGCGAGTCGATGGTGTGACAGTCGGTGCCGATGTCGACCGCGAGGACGCTCGCCGCTGCCGCGGAAGGAGCAAGGCCGATAACCGACCGGCCGGTTTGCTGCCAGGTGCGGGCCACGACCTTCATGGATGCGGTCTTGCCGGTTCCGGCCGGACCCACCCCGGCGGCCAAAAGCGTTCCGGCACCAATGAGGTGCTGCGCCAGAGCGGTCTGTCCGGCATTGAGGGACCAACCCTCGGCGTCCTCGTGCGCCTTCAGCGCACGGTCGAGATCGGCGCGGGTGGCGATCACAGCAACCGGGGTGCCAGTCGCCTCCAGGGTGACGGTCTCGGCGTCCAGCACTGCCTGAGTGGTGAACTTCTCGGCGCCTGCGTGCCGGTCCACACCGGCCCCGCTTGGCCCGATCAGAGGGCTGGGAAGGTCCAGAATCTCCGGCGGGGTCAGCTCGATGACGAGTTCTCCCATGGCGGTGGTCATGACCTGTTCGTGGGCCCAGTCCAGGGCCTCGGGGGCCTCGAATCGGTAGCCCTTGAGCGCGGTGGATACGGCGGTGTCGATGTGGGAACGGCGGAACTGTGCCCGGCGTGCGGTCACTGCCGCCACCGCCTGCTCGGCCACCAGGCGGGCGTGGACCTGGGCGTCGAACAGCTCCCGCGACACCTGGCTCCGACCCTGCCCGGTGACCTCGCCAACCACGCTGTCCACTGCGTGCGTGCCGACGACTTTCTCGGCCATCTCCCGCCAGGTGGCGCGGTGTTCGGCCAGGGATTGGGCGGGCTTCTTGGCGTCGCGGGTGCCGAGGATGGCCTTCTGCCACAGGGCGTAGGACGCCCGCTGGGAAGGCTGCCGGCCATTGGCCACCACGTACTCCGACACCAGTCGGTCATAGACCGGTCGTGCCAGGGCTCGGCGAGAGGAAAAGGCGTCGATCAGGCGGCGGTCGATGCCCTTGATCTCCCAGATCGGCGCCTTGTCCGGGTGCGGGTAGTGGGCCTGGAACTCCACGCCCATGCGGCGGGTGAGCTTGTCGTGCAGGATCGCGTCATACCGGGCGGAGATGGCTTGGTGCATCTGATGGATCGCACGGGAATCCAGCGACAACCAGCGCCCGTCGGGGGCTTGGACCTTGTTGGCCAGCAGCACGTGGGAGTGCAGGTCCGGGTCCCCGCCACGGGTGTCGAAGTGGGTGAACTCAGCCGCGATGATGCCGCCCGTCTTAACCTGCTTGATGCCGCCCGTGCCGACCCTGGTGTAGATCGCGTTATTCTCGGCCCACGCCAGGGTTTCGGCCACGGCTTCGTGGTGCAGGGAAGCCACTTGAGAGGCCGTCTTTTCGTCGGCGAGCGCCCACAAGACGCTGACACTTTTCACCGGGGAGAACGTGAAGTCGAACCCGGCGACCGCTTGCTTGACCTGGTCGCGTTCCCGGTTCACCCAGGCGATGACGTCCTTGCCGGAGGCGTGTTCGTAGCCGAACGCATCGCGATAGAACGGGCGTGCGGTGCTCTCGGCGATCTGTCCTCGCTCGTCGGGGGAGGGGCGTCGACCTTCGACTGCGAGGAACGACTTCTCGGCCGCAGCGATGGCTTCCAGGACGTCGACCCCGCCGGTGTAGATCGGGAAGGAACGGCCGAGCTTGCAGGCCGACAGGCTGCGGCCGTCGGCCATCATCTGATCGGTGTCCGGATGCAGACCTTCGCCGTACAGAGCGGCCATCTGCGGCTCGGTGACCACGGCGCCGTCCACTGCGTTCTCGGAAGCCAGGCCTGCCAGTCCGCTGCCAACCCAACGACCTGGTGGGGTGCCCTTGGCGGCGTAGTAGTCCGACAAGGCCATGCCCTGCGGGTCAGCATCGTGAGTGGCGACCGAGCGCAGCAGGTACTGGTATCCAGTACCCGCATGGACCGCCCGGAGACTCATCACACCCACCAGCGTATGCGGACCGAATCCGCGCGTCTATGCGTCACAGCGCACGGCGCTGTGACCAGGAGGTTCCCGTCGTTCACTCGTAGTGCCTACTGTGTGTGGCAGTTTGTGACGAGCGACAGCGAGGATGATTTAGCACGGCCAGGGCTAGATGTGGTGCGGCGATCGGGGACCAGGACGGCGCGACGATGACGGCGGCATGGTGGTTGGGCATTGCGGCGGCGATGGGTGGACCAATAGGGTCGATCACATGGCGGCTACCAAGACTGATTCACGTTCACAAACCGCACGCGCGAGGGCTCGTCAGGCGATGGCCGACGAGCTGGAGCGGGCACGCAAGCGTGAGGCCAAGCTGGTCGCGGTGTTCTCGGCGATCGACGCCCGCGATGACGCGCAGATCGCCCTCGGCGATGCGCTGGTCGAGCTTCGGGACCTGGGTGTGGCGCAGGCGGACCTGGCGGAGATGACCGGACTGTCCGCCCGCGAGGTCGGGGCGGCGATCCGCGCCGCCAAGGACAACACCACCGACACCGACGACACGGTCAACGATGCGGCCGACAGTGACACCACGGCGGCCGGCCAGACACCCGCGGACACCAACGGTGAGCAGCAGCCCTGAGCCTTCCTCGGACCGGTGGTTCGAGGACATCCCGCTCCCGGGAATGGACGCCCGTCCCCGGCCCCGGCCTGCCGCGAGACGGTCCAGGCCGTACGACTCGACACTGCCGCCAACCGAGGCGGCGATTGCCGCGTTTGGCTCCCGTGTCGTGCGCGCCCCGGGCAATGGGTGTCACATCTGGACCGGCGCCATCTCCGACGGGTACGGACGGATCACCTGGCGACAAGGCGGCGTCAGCAGAACCGAGTACGCACACCGCTTCGCCCTCCTAGTCGCCGGCCACCTGACCGCCGAGGCGATCGGGGAGCACCGCTGCAACGAACCCCTGTGCGTGCGCGTAGACCCCGGCCATCTCATCGCCTCAACCCAATCGGCGAACCTGCTCTACGCGGTCGCCTGCGGACGCACCGGCATCATCCGCAACACCACCGAACGCCACGACCGCCACGCCCGCTCCCTCGCCGTCCGCGAAGCGGTCGCCGGCGGCTGGAACCCCAAGGCTTACGCCCAAGCTTGCGGCAACACCGCACCACTAGACGAGCCCCCACTGTTCTAGACTCGGACACCACACACCAACAGCAATGGCCCCACCACTTCGATGGGGCCATTGCTGTATCGGTCGGGTGGGAAGTGTCAGCGGGCTTCCGCGATGCGTCTTTGGCGGCGCAGCTGCCAGTAGCGCGGAATCGTCCACCGCAACGGCGTCTTGTCGATCACCACACGTGCCAGACGCGACCGATAATGCACGTCATTGCGGACCGCGAACGACCAGTGCCCGACGAACCATGCCACCATCCCCAACGCCATCACCGTCGGCGCCCAGGAGCTCGACTGCACCGCACCACAGAACCCGATCACCGCGCAGATTCCCCCGATGCCGCGTGCCAACGGCGGCACCAGAAGCGAGGCCACCGCGACCATCGCCACGGCCTGTATCGCGGTCTGCACGTCCCACATGACACCCCTCCCGTGTTGGCGTTCGTCCCGTTACATCCCGAACTCAACCGGCGGAGGTCCGAGCCACTTGGTCAGTGCCTGTCCTGCTTTGTCAGTGTGCTCGCCCGGCCCGACACGACAAGGCCACCACGGTGCGGATCGCTACTTGTCCTCGTCGGCCTGCCCGGAGGAACGAAACGCGTCCAACAGTTCACGCAAGGTGTCCGAGGTGGCCTCGGCGCGCACCCGGGCGCGGTCGGCCTCCTCGGCCTGGACGCGCGCCTGCTCTGCCTGACGCTGCATCGTCTCGAGTTGCTGGCGGACCTGGGCCAGCTCGGTGCGCAGCTGCTCGGCGTCCCGGACCGCCTCATCTCGGGCCGCGTCGGCGTCTGCGTGTTGCGCGGTGGCGGTCTCCGCCGCGGCGAGAGCGTCGGCCTCGCCGGCGCGCGCGGCATCCAGGG
>NZ_JADDKI010000068.1:0-241 GCF_015356725.1 Dietzia sp. SYD-A1 | reverse complement strand
CGGCGCCGGTTCCCCGCTGCGCTGTCGTCCGGTGGCGATGAAGAACTCGGTGCCCTGCTCGCCGGTGACCTCGGCGGAGGCGGCGAGGTTCGCGGCTGAGCAGTACCCGGCATCGGCGAGCATCTGCTTCGGGGCCTGCCCCGTGTTGCTGATGGCCTGCTCGGTCATGGGGATGAGGTTGCCGACGTCGGCGGCACAGTCGTTGACCTCGGCCGCCACGATGATCTGATGGGCGGCATCG
>NZ_JADDKI010000650.1:0-6250 GCF_015356725.1 Dietzia sp. SYD-A1 | reverse complement strand
AGAACGCCGCCGCTCATCGAGTTGCGGGTCGTGTCGTTGCCCCCGACGATCAACAGGATCAGGTTGCCGGCGAACTCCATCGGACGGTCGATCAGGTCCTTGGTGGCCTCGTCGCTCTGCAACATGGTGATCAGGTCGAAACCCGGCTCTTCTCCCTCCGCCAGGCGGGCGGCCTTGTCATGCCACAGTGCGCTGAGTCCACGCGCCATGTCGACCATGCCCTTGAACAGCTCGTCGTTGTCGGAGGGCCCTCCATTGGCCTGCTCCATGGAGGTGGCCAGGTCCGACCACTCGACAAGCTTGTGGCGCTGCTCGTAGGGGAAGTCCAGCAAGGTCGCCAGCATGCGCGCGGTGAGCTCGATCGACACCGTCCTCACCCAGTCGAAAGGCTCGTTGACGGGCAGGTTGTCCAGGACGTCCCTGACGCGCTCCCGGATGAGGCCCTCCATCTCGCGCAGGTTCTTGGGAGCCACCACGCCTTGGACGGCGCGCCGTTGAACGTCGTGCCTGGGCGGATCCATGGCGATGAACATGGCGATGTCCATGAACCGCGGCGGCGCCCCGATGACGATCAGGGGCTCGGCGGAGAAGGCCTCGTGGTTCTTGTCCACAGCGATGATGTCGGCGTGCCGCGTCACCGACCAGAACGGCCCGAACGGACTGTTGGGCTGGTAGTGCACCGGGGCCTCGTTACGCAGGCGCTCGAAGTAGGGGGCCCACTGCCCCTGTCGGTACAGGAAGGGGTTGCTGAGGTCGATGTCTTCGAGCGCGAGTTCTTCGACCGGCGGGATCGGGCGTTCGACGAACATCTTCTGCCCGTTCGTGCCCGTCAACCAACGTCGGCTCTTGTCGTAGAGGTGCGCGGCCTGGACCTGGCGATCCAGGGGTATGGCGGCGTCGACCTTCGTCTTCACTGCGTCAGGGATCTTCATCTCGTCAACACCTCCTGTTACATCTGGAATTCAGGCAACTGCACGGTCAAGCCGTCCCATGACCGGGAGACCTGGACTTGGCACGACAGCCGCGACGTCGGCTCTCGCTCGGGGTTCATCGACAGCATCTCCTCCTCCTCCGGGCCGGAGGGGCCGACCTTGGCGGCCCAGGCGGAATCGACGATCACGTGGCAGGTGCCGCATGCGGCCTCTCCGCCGCAGTCACCATCGATGCCCGGAATGGCGTTGTTCGTGGCGACCTGCATCAGCGAGCAGCCCTCCTCGATGGGCGCCTCGTGCTTCTCCCCGTCGTATGACACGAAGGTAACGACTGTCATCTACAACTCCCTCACTATTGACTACGTCATCGACATTTTCTCCAGTATTGTCGTTGATATCGGCGATGACCATGTTGAATCGTGTCATCCTGCTGTGAGATCGGGTCACGTGAGGAGCGCTGTGCAGAGAAGCGAGCCGGGCGTCCCAGCGCTTGCCTTCGCGCAGCTGCTGGCCAGTCCGGCGATCGATCCGGACAGTGCCGAGCAGTTCCGTGCCATCATGGCGCGCGAGGGAACCGGGGAACTGTCTCTGATCCGGACCCAGGAGCAGGCACCGCTGCGGTGGTTTCGCGAGGTCTACCCGGACCTCGATGCCGAGCAGGCAACGAAGCTGGGGATCGCCTGCGCGGAACAGGCCCAGCTCACGTCCTTCGGGCCGTTGAGCGTGCCGCTGGTCAGCGCAGGAACCGTCGCCCAGGTCGTTCAGCTGTTGACCTATCTTCCCGTGATCACCGAGGCCGTCACCACCCAGTCCGATCCCCAGCGCGACGACCTGACGATCCGGCTCACCGGGAACGCGGCAGACCCCGACCTGGACTGTCTCGCCGTCACCTACTGCGGACTCGCCCTCATGCGGTTGGTCGACCGACTGGTCGACGACGCGTCGGAGGTGACCATGCATAGTCGCTGGCCGGAGCCAAGCAGCGGGGCTCGAGAAGCCTGGCCGGGGGCGCGGCTCATCTTCAACGCCCCCCTGTCCTATGTGCACATCCCTGAACGGACGCTACACGCGGCCTGCCGCTTCCCCGACCCAGTCGCCTACGACGTCGCCGTCACCAGCCTCCAGCAGGCGCTCGAACGTCAGGGCGGCAGCCGGGACTTCACCCGCAGGGTGCGGGCACTGCTGGACGACGGGCCAGGGGTGAGGACCATCCAATCGGTCGCGAATGAGTTCTCGATCTCCTCGAGTACCCTGAAACGCCGCCTCGCCGCGGAGGGAACCAGCTTCCGCGAACTCCTCCAGGAGTCACTGCTCGACCGCGCCCGGATACGGCTGCTCGACCGCTCCACGTCTGTCAGTGAGGTCGCCGCCGAACTGGGCTACAGCGACCTCACGAACTTCTCGCATGCCTTCAAAGGATGGACCGGCAGCTCACCGAGCCACTTCCGACGCGCCCACCAGCACCCTTGAGTACCACTTCCGCAGCCCCTAAGAAGGACCGCGCCCGGCGGGAGTGGCTCACCAGGTGCTCCCTTATGAGTCCACGGATCCTTCCGGAGTGGTCTCTCCGGTGGTAGCTGGAGGAGTGAAGGCATCGTCAGGCCCCGCAGCGGCGGTGACCATAGGTCCGTAGGCCTGGTGGAGGGCAGACAGAATGCGGCCCAGGGGGAGGTCGTCGAAGCTACCGTGGTCTCGTACGTACTCCATGTGCCGAGTCCCGTCGGAGGTGAAGGCGTGCATGAGCGCGTCGCTCCGTCCCTCGAATTCGACCGGTGGCACGCCGAATCGTTCGCATAACTCGACATTGAAGGCAGGTGTGGCCTTCAGCCATCGTCCGTCGATGTAGACGCTGCAATAGCCGTGATAGACGAACAGATCCGTTCCACCCATGACGGCTCGTAAGGTGTCGGTCTGCAGATGGTTCCGTACATCGGCGAAGCCGAGTCGGGTAGGGATGCCCGCGGCCCGCAGAACCGCGGCCAGTAGCACCGCCTTGGGCACGCAGTAGGCGCGGCCGGCCTGGAGGACGTGGCTCGCCCGGTAATGCTCAGGATCCTCGGAGACCGAGTAGGGGTCGTACCAGATTTGGTCACGCACTGCAGCAAAGAGCAGGGACGCTCTCTCTCGGGGGCTCGACGCGCCGGCGATCACGTGCTGGGTGAAGTCGCGTACCGAAGCGTGGTCGTGATCGAGGAAGAAGGTCGCCTCAAGGTGCGATCCCGGCGCCGGCGTCATCGCCGCACCGCGGTGTTGACCAGACCGTCAGTCTTGAGCGCTACGGCCGTGCGCGGCCAGCCGGCCGGCTGCTCGCCGGGCACTGCCGAGATGCAGACGTCGGGCATCCGCCGCACCAGGTCACCGACCTCTTCCAGCCACCGGTCGCACACGGGGCGTCGCCGTTCCAACGCGGGACCGCTTCGACGGGCTCGGGGTGCGCCCATTCCGGGCGAGAGGTCCCTCATCGCGCGCTCAACAGAAGGTCGTTGTCCACAGCAACCCCTACGCTCTGGGCGAGATCACGCATGATCAGCCAAA
Organism: Dietzia sp. SYD-A1; assembly: GCF_015356725.1. Taxonomy (NCBI): domain Bacteria; kingdom Bacillati; phylum Actinomycetota; class Actinomycetes; order Mycobacteriales; family Dietziaceae; genus Dietzia; species Dietzia sp. SYD-A1. Next base: position 2,783 of record NZ_JADDKI010000650.1, on the reverse strand, counting down.
CTTGATGGGCGATCCGGGTGGTCACCTCTTCCTTCGACTCATCGTGGTGGTCCAGCCACCAGATGATCCCCGCGTCGACCATGCCCATCAACCCCGCCATCACGCCGTCCGGGGGATCGACCTGTACCTCGGATGTGCGCATGTATGCCGAGGCTGCGGACACCACCTCCCCGAGGAACCGTGTGCGCCCCAACCTGGCCCGGTGCGTCTCCTTGTTCTGCTGGCGCGCCGCCATGAAGCGATACAGGTTGGGATGACCGGCAGCCCATCCGATGGCAGCGCCTATCACGCCTTCGATGATGGTGGGAGCTGTACCGCTCACGCGCATGGCGGGACGAACGGTGTCGATGAGCTGATCAGCCGCGAATCGGAGCACTTCTCGTTCGAGGTCTTCCTTGCTGTCGAAGTGCCGGTAGACGTGAGGCCGCGCAACGCCTGCCCGTTCCGCGATCTGGGCAGTACCGACGCCGGGACCGTACTCCTCGATCGCACGAGCCGCGGCCACCACTATCTGCTCTCGTCGTGCCGACCGGTGCGATTCGTGCGCCGTCGATCGGCGCACCACGGCCGTGTCCACCCACCTCGCAAGATCCACCAGCACATTCTAACCCGAAAGGGACTGGCGCGGTACAGGGTGTACCCGTAGCCTTCGGGTACACCCTGTACCCGGCACATAATCTTTGGAGGACCCATGCCCAGCCGCCGTTCACCCTGGATGAACCAGGACCTCGACGACTTCCGTCAACTCGCCCGGACGTTCTGCGAGAGGGAGATCAAGCCCAACATCGAGCGGTTCATCGAACAGAAGCGCGTCGACCGCGAACTATGGACCCGCGCCGGCGAGCTCGGCCTGTTGTGCGCCTCCGTTCCCGAGGAGTACGGCGGGGGCGGCGGCAACTTCTTCCACGAGGCGATCCTTATCGAGGAGCAGGCCCGCATCGGTGACAGCAGCTGGGGGGCTGCACTCCACAGCGGCATCGTGGCGCACTACCTGCTGCACTACGGCACCGAGGAGCAGAAGCGCGAATGGCTGCCCAAGATGGCCTCCGGCGAGGTCGTGACCGCCATTGCGATGACCGAGCCGGGGACCGGTTCCGACCTCCAGGGAATCAAGACGAAGGCAGTCCGAGAAGGCGACGACTACGTCATCAACGGAGCCAAGACCTTCATCACCAACGGCTACCACGCAGACATGGTGCTCGTCGCCTGCAAGACCAGCCCGGATCAGGCTGCTGCAGGCGTCTCACTGGTCATCGTGCCGACCAGCTCCGAAGGATTTCGGCGCGGCCGTGTCCTCGACAAGATCGGCCTCAAGGGGCAAGACACCTGCGAGCTCTTCTTCGATGACGTACGTGTGCCTTCCAGCAATCTGCTCGGCACCGAGGAGGGGCAGGGCTTCGTCCAGCTCATGATGCAGCTCCCGCAGGAGCGGCTCATCGTCGCCGTCAGTTGCGCCGCGTCGATGGACTTGATGCTGGACCTGACACACGAGTACACACTCACGCGCGAGGCGTTCGGCAAACCGATCTTCGGATTCCAGAACACCAAGTTCAAGCTCGCCGAGGTCGCCACCGAAGCCCGCGTCACCCGCGCCTTCATCGACGAGTGTCTCGACCTGCATGTCAAGAGCGAACTGGACATCCCCACCGCCGCGATGGCGAAGTACTGGAGCTCCGAACGCGCTCAGCAAGTCGCCGACACCTGCCTGCAACTCCACGGCGGCTACGGCTACATGGAGGAGTATCCGATTGCGCGCGCATGGACCGACCTGCGGGTCAGTCAGATCTACGCCGGCACCACCGAGATCATGAAGGAGATCATCGCCCGGTCACTCCCGACACCTGTCATGGGACAGTAGTCCGTACCCGACGCGCACTCGCTCGCTCGGCGAGCACTCCGTCCGCCAGCACGCCTAAACACGTCTCTGGTGGTCCGCATTTGAAGTCTTCTTACGGTTGGCTTTCGCGAGGACTTCGTCGGCGGTTTTCGTCCAGACGAAGGGGTGGGAGCGGTTGTTCCAGCCGTCGATGAAGGTGCGGATCTTGGCGTTGAGGTCCTTGACGGAGGTGAAGAACCCGCGGCGGATGGCCTGGCGTTCGACGATGCCGAACCAGACCTCCACCAGGTTCATCCACGAGGCGTGAGTGGGTGTGAAGTGGACCGTGAACCGTGGATTGTCGGCCAGCCAGGCCTTGACGTTCGCGTGCTTGTGGGCGGCGTAGTTGTCCATCACCAAGTGCAGCTCGGCCGGCTGGCCGTCGGCATCGACGTGCATCGCCCCGGGTTTGATGGAGACATCGATTACCCGGGAAGGGATCATCAGAACCATGGGAGCACCTCGCAAGTACCCGGACGAGCTGCGCGAACGAGCGACGCGGATGGCGTTGGAAGCACTGGCCGACCCCGACCGCTCACACGGTGCGATCGTGCGTGTCGCTGAGCAGCTCGGCGTGCACCGCGAAGCACTACGGGCCTGGGTCCGTAAAGCCCAGGCCGAGGGCCAAGACGCCTCGTCGGTCTCGGCTGATCGCGACGCCCGCCTGGCCCAGCTGGAGAAGGAGAACCGCGAGCTGCGGCGGGCGAACACGATCTTGAAGCAGGCGTCGGCTTTTTTCGCTTCAGTACCACAATGATGATGCCCGGTGGGGTTGGCTCGTTTTTTTGCTGCCGTAGGTGGCTTGTCCGCGATGTGCCGCTCCACCGGGTGTGCATCGCTGTTCGAGGCCGTGGCCTGATAGGAGCTTGCTCGCTCGTCCTGCCCGACTGAGGCGTGCCCGACCTCG
>NZ_JADDKI010000649.1:0-3891 GCF_015356725.1 Dietzia sp. SYD-A1 | reverse complement strand
ACACTGATGTCGGACGCCCGCCCACCCGGCCGGACTGGACCGGTGGCGGGAAGCCGGGTGGGCGGGCGTCCGACATCAGTGTCGTCGGGTGGTCGGGCATCTCAACGACAGGGCGGTTCCGATCGTCGAGGCGGACACGATGGATGTGCACGACGTAGTCGACTCGACCGCGACGATTCCCGAACTGGAGGATCCTGCCCTCGAGGCGAGGGTGACGGCACTCCATGCGGCGCTTGACGGGCTTGCCGCGCAGCTGACGGCCACCCCGGCGCCTATCGACGGGGCGAGTGCCCGGCACGCCCTCCGAGAGCTGGTCGGAATCCTCTGACCGGACCGGGCGCCGGGCCCTCGGTCGCCGACGGGGGTCGGCTGGGCGGTGGTCGCGCTGATGTTCCTGTGGCCGACTTCGCCGACCTGCTGGACTTCCCCGGGTGGCCCCGGTCGCTCTCGCCGGTGCACCATCTCGCCGCGGTCCCGGTGGAGGAGTTCGCCCGGCGCCGTTCCTGCTGGTCCTGGTGATGACCGGCGCGCCCGTGACCGCGGGTCTGGTGGGGTCCAGGCGTCGGCAGGTGGTCACAGGCTGACTGCGACCGGACGGGGCGTTGGTAGCCTCTGCCGGGTGACGAGGACTCGTGGACGGCCGCGCCGCAACCCCGGGTCGCCGACCGGACTCGGCAGCGAGCAGGACATCCTGCACGCCGCGGGCGAACTGTTCGTCACCAAGGGATTCGGCCGTACCAGCACCCGGGCCATCGCCGAGGGCGCGGGCCTGCAGCAGGCCAGCGTCTACCACTGGTTCAGCTCCAAGGACGAGATCCTGCTCCGGCTGGTGCTCGGCACCGTGATCCCGTCCCACCGGATCGCCGACCGGTTGCTCGAGAGCGACGCCCCGGGACACGTGCTGTTGTGGGCCCTGGCGTACGCCGATGCGCGGCTGCTGCACGAGGATCCGCAGAACCTGGGTGTGCTGTACTTCGAACCGGCTCTCGACGGCGACCATTTCAGCGAGTTCCACGAGGTCCGGGACTCGCTGCACGAGGCCTACCGGGTGCTGCTCGAGCGCACGACGGGGGAACGCGCCACTGACGTCGACGTGGCGATGGTCGTCGGACTGGTGGAGAACGTCATCACCTACCGGCGCCGGACGCGGTCACCGATTCCGGACGACACCCCGGCCCGGGTCGCCGATGCCGCACTGACGCTGGCGCGGGTCCCGGACCTCCTCACCGACGAGACCCGGGCCCGGGGAACCGAGATTCTCGCTGCTCTCGATCCCCCGGGCCCGGGGTCTGTCGACTGACGCCGCCCGCTGGGTGTACTGACGGCTAGGCCCTCGCGGGAACCTCGACGTCCCGGTCCGGTTCCGGCTCGTCGACGGAGGGTGTCGCCGTGGCCTTCCGGGGGTCGGGCCGTGTGTCGGTGGCGGCCACCGCCACGTAGACCACGAAGGACACGGCTGCGGCGAGGAACGTCGTCCAGCCGTCGACGCTGGTGGTGATCACCTCGTTCGGGAAGTACAGCAGGGTGTTGTCCACCCCGTAGATGGTCGGGGTGAAGACGAAGAACCCGAGCCGCACGCCCAGTCCCAGCGCGGCGGAGATGATCAGCGCCCTCGTGCTGACCAGGCGGGTCCACAGGGAGAGCAGGAACGGCACCACGAGACTCGCGCACAGCAGGTCGAAGGTCAGCGTGAGGAGGATCCCGGTGTGGTTGACCCGGAGTGCGACGACGATGCCGATGGCCGCGACGGGGACCATCGCCCACCGGGAGGCCTGGAGCACGCTCAACCGCAGATTCCTGGTGTCGAGGATGGTGCCCACGACGATGGACGAGGTCGCGAGGAGGATGCCGCTGACCGTGGTGAGGGAGGCGGCCAGCAGGGCCGAGATGACCAGCATCGCGATCGGGGTGGGTACCGGCCCGGTGAGGAGTTGGAAGAGGATCGGCGACTCGGAGCCGCTGTCCCCGAGCAGTCCCGCCCCGGCCACGGCGACCGCGGCCAGCGGGACACACAGGACCACGGTCCCGACTGCGGCGATCAGGCTGGCCGCCCTGGCGCCCCGGGCGGACCTGGCCGAGGACACGCGTTGGAAGACGTCGATGGCCACCAGGTTGCCGAAGCCCAGCGCGAAGAGCGTCGCCCAGTTGATCGCCGCGCCCGCCGCAGGGGCGGTCAGCTGTTCGAGATCCGAGATGCCCAACCCCTCGGCAGCGGTGTACCCGGGGCCGAGGAACATCCACAGCGTCAGCCCGACGAACCCGACCCCCATCACCACCATGAGGAACAGTCCCGTGTACACGGACGCGAACATCCCGCCGACCATCGTGTAGGCGAGGATCGCGACGGTGACGAACACGATCGCGGCCCAGTAGGGCACCCCGACGAAGTGGTCCATCATGTGTCCCAGGGCGACGAGGTTGCCCGCCATGAGGATGCCGAAGCTGGAGACCGTCAGGACGGCCGACAGTATCTCGCCGGTGCGGCCGAACGTCTGCCGGAAGTAACCGGGCAGGGAGTACAGCTCGCGCTCCCGGACCTTCTCGGCCACGAAGAGCCCCATCAACAGGAACGACACGGCGATCCCCAGGGGCATCGCGGCTCCGGCCCAGAATCCGAAACCGCCCGCGAGATCCGCCGCTCCGACGGTCGCGTTGGAGTCGATCACCTGGGACATCAGCAGGACGGCGACGAGCGGCACGGTCAGCGTGCGGCCGGCGACGGCGAAGTTGCGGTTCTCTCCCCGCACCCTCTTCGACGACAACAGACCCAGGACGACGAGCAGGGCGACGGTGCCGCCGATGGCGAGACTGATCATCGGGTCTCACCCACCAGGGCGGTCTCGCGACCGAGCGAGTACAGGGGACGCGCGCCCTCCGGCAGTGCGACCTCACCGTCCGCGATCCGCCTCCTCAGGTAGGCGAAGCTCTGCGCGGTCTGGGCGAACAGGTGCTCGCCGGAGTGCATCGGCTCGTACACGGAGTCATTGGACCCGGGGAACGTCAGGGGAGCGACCACCGTGTCGTAGTCGACCGTGAAGAACAACGGGTAGGAATACCGTTCCCGCGAGACCTTCCGGACCCGGTGCGAGGTGGCGACGAAGGCGCCGTTGGTCCACACCTCCAGCAGGTCCCCGATGTTCACGACGATGGCGTCCTCGCGGAACGGGACCTCGATCCACTCTCCCCGGCCGTTCATCACCTCCAGCCCGGGAGCGGTGGGCCTCAGCAGGGTCAACGCCTCGTAGTCGGTGTGCGCTCCGATCCCGGGACGGTCATGGGCGTCAGGGTTGTGCGGGTAGTGGATGAGACGAAGCTGCGAGGGCGGCTGGGTCACCGACCCGAGGAAGGTGTCGGGATCGAGGTCGAGGTACCGGGCGAACGCCGCGAGGAGCCGCGACCCGAGGGTGAACACCTCGTCGTAGTAGGTCGTCACCGCCTCACGGAACCCCGGCAGATCGGGCCACTGGTTCGGCCCGAGCAGCGGATTGCCGGCCACGTACTCCGGATGGTCCGCCGGCAGATCGATGGACAGGTCGAAGGCCTCCTTGAGGTCGGGGGTCGCGCCGGCGAAGACCTCCTCCCCGATCGGGACGTACCCGCGGTGATTGGTGGAGTTGCCGATGTACACCTGCTGCTTGACGGCGTCGGGTTGGGCGAAGAACCGTTGCGAGGCCTCGTGCATGGCTGCGAAGGTCTCGTCGGCCACGCCGTGGTTGACGATGAGGAGGAACCCGACGCCTCGGGCCGCCTCGCCGAGCCGGTCGACGCACTCCTGAGAGGGGCCACCGGGATCGGCGAGCGTGGACACATCGATGATCGGGATCGACTCGAAGTCGGTGGTGGGACGGTGGAGGTCAGGCATTGTCGGCTCCTGGGTGGGCTGGTCGGGGC
>NZ_JADDKI010000648.1:0-9280 GCF_015356725.1 Dietzia sp. SYD-A1 | reverse complement strand
TGGCGGGAGCGCCCGGGCGGCCGCGCTCGATGTCACCGACGCGGCGGCGGTGTCGGACCTGGTGGGCGAGGTGGTCGCCGAACACGGTGGTCTGGACCTGATGTTCGCCAACGCCGGCATCACCTGGGGCGGGGACACCGAGTTGCTGACCCTGGCGCAGTGGGACGCGATCATCGACGTGAACATCCGCGGCGTGGTGCACTGCGTCCACGCCGCGTACCCGGAGATGATCCGCCGGGGATCGGGGTCGCTCGTGCTCACCGCCTCCATGGGCGGGCTGTGTCCTGCGGGTCTGATCACCAGCTACGCCACGACCAAGCACGCCGTGGTGGGGCTCGGGCTCTCGCTGCGTGCGGAGGCGGCCGGCCACGGCGTGGGGGTGACCGTGGTCTGCCCGGCCGCGGTGGACACCGCGATCCTGGACAAGGGCGAGCTCGAGGGTTTCGACGGACGGCACTACTACCTGGAGGGTCAGGGTGTGCGGGAACCGTTGGACCCGGACCTGCTGGCCCAGAGCGTGCTGCGCGGGATCGGGAGTAACCGGGCTCTCGTGATCGAACCCGCCCGGGCGCGGGCGACGTGGCGGCTCCAGCGCCTGTCGCCGGCGCTGATGGACCGGATGCTCACCAGGTATGTGCGGGCGACCAGGCTCCGGAGGGGCGCGGATCCCGCCGGAGCCTGACCCGCCGTCGTTCAGTGCTCGTCGGCGTCCGACTCGGCCTTGGTCGCGTGCACGGTGCCGTGCGCGTGCTCCGGCGGCGCGTAGATGGAGTAGACCTTGAGCGGCTCGTCCCCGATGTTCGTGACGTTGTGCCACGACCCGGCGGGGACGAGGATCACCCAGTCGTCGCCGACCTCCTCGTCGAACTCCAGCCGGTCCTCGGCCGGCCCCATCTGGACGCGACCCCGGCCCTGCTCGACGCGCAGGAACTGGTCGTGGTCCTCGTGCACCTCGAGGCCGATGTCGTCCCCGGGAGCGATCGCCATGACCGTCATCTGCATATGCTTTCCGGTCCACAGCGTGGTGCGGTAGTTGGTGTTGGACAGGGTCTCGTCCTCGATGTTGACGACGTAGGGGTGGGGTCCGTGATCACTGGCGGTCATGGTGTGGTCCTCTCGCTCTCGTGCACGTCGGCTCGCGCCCGGTCGTCTCCATCATGCCGGGCGCGCCCGCCGCGCGATCCGGTTCCCTTCTGCCACGGCCACCGGCCCGAGATCTCGAGCTCGAGCGACCAGCTGAGGAAGGTCCTGATGAGCACGACGAGTGCGAGCAACCCCACCGAGTCGTAGCTCGGTGAGATCGCGACGGTCCGGATGATGTCCGCGGCCACCAGGAGCTCCAGCCCCAGCAGGATCGCGCGGCCGAGTCGGCGACGGAACGCGGTGTAGGCGTCGTTCTCCGGGCCGGACCGGCGGCGCGGGTCCAGGGCGAACAGGGCGGCCACCAACGCGCCCACCACGATGGCGGCCACGCCCGCCGCGTCGATCGTCTTGCCCACCAGTTCCACGGCCTCCGAGAACGTCATGGAGGAACTGTAGACCGGCCCGGCAGGGGCATGCGGGACCTGCGCGAACACTATGGTTGACAAGTCAACTAATATGGGGGCATGACTCAGCACAGCGCCTCCACCCCCGCGTCGTCGTCACAGTCCGTCGCGCTGGGCCTCGACACCTTCGGTGACACCACGGTTGACTCCAGCGGCGCCCGCGTCCACCATGCCCAGGTCATCCGGGACGTGGTCGACCAGGCGGTGCTCGCCGACGAGGTGGGGGTCGACGCCTTCGGGGTGGGTGAGCACCACCGCCCCGACTTCGCGGTCTCCGCCCCGGATGTCGTGCTCGCCGGGATCGCCACCCGCACGCAGCGCATCACCCTCGGTTCGGCGGTCACCGTTCTGTCCAGCGACGACCCGGTCCGTGTGTTCCAGCGTTTCTCGACGATCGACGCCCTGTCGAACGGGCGCGCCGAGGTGGTGCTGGGGCGCGGGTCCTTCACCGAGTCGTTCCCGCTGTTCGGGCTCGACCTCCAGCAGTACGAGCAGTTGTTCTCCGAGAAACTGGACCTGTTCGCGGCTCTGTTGCCCGAGGCGCCGGTGACGTGGTCCGGCGAGCTACGGCGGCCCCTGGTAGACCAGCGCGTCTACCCGGAGACCGAGCACGGGCTCTCCGCATGGATCGCGGTGGGCGGCAGTCCCGAATCCGTGGTGCGTGCGGCCCGCTACCGCATGCCCCTCATGCTGGCGATCATCGGCGGGCCCGCCGGCCGGTTCGCGCCTTTCGCCGACCTGTACCGCCAGGCGAATGCGCAGCTGGCGGGCACCGACGCCCCGCGGCTGCCGATCGCGGTGCACTCGCCTGGATTCGTCGCGGAGACCGACGAGAAGGCCGCCGCTCTGGCGCTGCCGCACTGGTTGGTCAACCGCAACCAGATCGGGCGCGAGCGCGGATGGGGGGACGCGAGCGAGGCCGACTTCCACCGCGAGGTGCGGTCCGGGGCGATGTACGTCGGCTCGCCCGAGACCGTCGCGCAGAAGATCGCCGCGACCGTGCGCACGCTGGGGCTGGACCGCTTCGACCTCAAGTACGCGAGCGGGCCGACCCCGCACGAGCACCTCATGACCTCGATCGATCTCTACGGGCGCAAGGTCATCCCTCGTGTCCGGGAACTGCTGGCCGGGGCCGGATACGACCCCGGGGTGCCGCAGCAGGTGTCCCGCGGCTGACGGACCGGGTATTACCGTGGGGACATGCTCTTCGCGTTCTCCGTCGCACCCACCACGACCGCGGACGATTCAGCGTCCATCAGCGAGGCCGTCGCCGAGGCGGTCCGGGTGGTCCGCGCCTCCGGGCTGCCCCACGAGACCACGTCGATGTTCACCACCATCGAGGGCGACTGGGACGAGGTCATGCCCGTCATCCGCGCCGCCACCGACGCCGTGCTGGAGGTGTCCCCGCGGGTGAGCCTGGTCCTCAAGGCCGACCTGAGGCCCGGCCGCTCAGGTGAGTTGCGCGGAAAGGTGGACAGGGTGGAGCACCGCTTGCGACACGGCCTGGCGGCGGATCCCGGGGGAGGGGAGAGGGGCGACGACGAGGCGGTCGCCCCGTGAGCTCCCGCGTCCCCTCGGATCACCCGCGCAGCGACTCCACTGTGGACGATTCCGGATCCGCCGCCGGGTCCGGTGCGCACCGCCCCGGCCCGCGCGGTCCGCAGACCCTCGCGTACGTGTCGGCCACCACGCTCGGGGGGATCGGCGCGCTCGTGGTGGCGACGGTCGAACTCGTCTCCCCCGAGGCCGGGACATTCGATGTCCTGCTGTGGAGCGCGCTGGCGATGCTGCTCCTCGCCGCAGCGGCACGACGGTGGTGGTTCGGGGGCAGTGGCGAGGAGAGCTCGCGCCGCGCTCCCTGAGTGTCAGATCGGCTAGCGTGTCAGACCCGGCCGCGCCTCCACGCCCACGCCGCCAGTCCCCCCAGGACCAGGGGAACCCCACGGTAACCGCAGGCGCGCCCGGGGGGCCGGGCACCGTTGACGGGCGGCGGCGGCCGGATGCGTCGGCATCGGTTGGATGTCACCATGCGGGTGACCCGTTCCCGATCCCCGGAGACGCCCATGTCGACCGCAGCACTGCTTCTCACCGTACTGGGCGCCGTGGGGACGCTGTTCCTGCTGATCATGGGCCTGAAGCTCCACGCGTTCGTCTCGCTGCTGATCGTCAGTATCGTCACCGCTCTCATCGTCGGCATCCCTCCCGCGGAGATCGTCGAGGTGGTCGAGGACGGGATGGGCGGCGTTCTCGGGTTCGTCGCGATCATCGTCGGCCTCGGGGCGATGTTCGGGCAGGTCCTCAGGGTCACCGGCGCCGCTGACCGCATCGCCGACACTCTGGTCACAGCCTTCGGCGAGCGCCGGGTTCCGTGGTCACTGGGTTTGACCGGGCTCATCGTGGCGATCCCGGTCTTCTTCGACGTCGCGCTGGTCCTGTTGATCCCGCTCGTCTACACCCTCGCCAGACGACTCAAGAAGTCGCTCATCATCTTCGCGCTCCCGCTCCTGGCCGGGTTGAGCGCCGGCCACTCCCTCATCCCGCCCACGCCGGGCCCCGTGGCCGCGGCCGGGATCGTGGGCGCCGACCTGGGCTGGGTGATCCTCCTCGGCATAGTCGCGGCGGTTCCCGCCGTCATCCTGAGCGGGGTCGTCTACGGGCGCTTCATCGGCGCCCGGATCGACGTCGGCGTCCCCGAGGGCATGGAGGAGGAAGCCCGGGACCAGGCGGGGGGTGGCGACGGCGCAGACGGCGACGACGACGAGGAGCAGAGCTCCGAGGACCGACTCGAGAACGCCCCCGGCTTCGGTCTCATCCTGACCATCCTGGCCGTGCCGCTGCTGCTGATCCTCGGCAACACCGCCACCGAAGCACTGGTGGACCCGGAGACTCCGATCGCCCAGGTGATGGCCCTGGTCGGCGATCCGATCGTCGCGCTGATCATCGCGGTCCTGTTGGCCTTCTACGTCCTCGGCATGCGCCACGGATTGGACCGCGGCGATCTGCAGTCGGTGGCCTCGGCCGCGTTCACCCCGGTGGGGCTCATCCTGCTCGTCACCGGCGCCGGCGGGGTGTTCGGCGAGGTCCTCGAGCAGAGTGGCGTCGGGGATGCGATCGAGGAGGTGTTCCAGGGCCTGGGGTTCCCGGTCCTGCTCCTGGCGTTCCTGTCCGCCGTGGTACTGCGGGTCGCACTGGGGTCGTCGACCGTCGCCACCGTCACCGCCGCCGCGATCGTCGCCCAGACCCTGGGGGGACAGGATCTCTCGGCACCCATGCTGGCCGCGGTCGTCGTCGCCATCGGTGCGGGGGCGACGGTTCTGTCGCACGTCAACGATTCCGGGTTCTGGCTGGTCAACCGTTTCCTCGGGCTGACCGAGAAACAGACGCTGCTCACCTGGACCGCCATGCAGACGATCATGGGGGGCACAGCCTTCCTGACCGTCTTCGCACTCAGCTTCGCGCTGTAGACCACGCCACCGCGCCGTGCGGTGGCATCGAGGCAAGACCGAGACAAGGAGGAACACCGATGACCAAGGAATTCGTCAACTGGTCCGGGAGTCTGCGCTTCACCCCGTCGGACACCGCGCGGCCGTCGGACGAGGCCGCGGTGCAGGAGGTGGTCCGGCGAACCGCTGAGGAGGGCGGGACCGTCCGGCCGGTCGGCTCGGGGCACTCCTCCGTCCCGCTGATGCGGACCTCGGACGTCCTGCTCACGCTGGACGAGATGTCCGGGCTGGTCTCACACGACACCGACGCCGGTCGCGCCTCGTTGCTCCCTGGGACGGGCATCGCCCGGGCGGGTGAACTCCTCGCGGAGCACGACCTGGCGATGGAGAACCTCGGCGACGTGGACTACCAGGCCCTCGCCGGGGCCATCGGTACGGGGACCCACGGGACCGGGCGGGAACTGGGCAACCTCTCCCAGACCGTGGTCGGTGGCCGGCTGGTCACGGCGGACGGAGAGGTGGTGCCCTTCGGCGAGGACGCCGGGCCGGACCACGATGCGGACCTGCTCCGCGCGGCGCAGGTCTCCCTCGGCTCACTCGGGGTCATGACGTCACTGACGTTGCGCCTGCTGCCCGCCTACGAGCTGCACCGCCTCAACTGGTGCACCCACATCGACTGGGTACAGGACAACTTCGCCGAACTCACGACGTCCAATCGGCACTTCGACTTCTACTGGTATCCCCGCAGTGACGAGGCCCAGGTCAGAACGATGAACCTCCCCGGGCAGGAGCCGGACCTGACACCCCCGGGCGACCACGTCCACGAGGACGCCACCGGCGTGAGCTACGACATCATCCCGAACTCACGTGACCTGAGGTTCGACGAGATGGAGTACATGCTGCCGTTCGACGAGGGCCTGGAATGCTTCAAGGTCCTGCGGGAGCGGATCAAGGAGCGGCACCGCCAGAAGGTGGGCTGGCGCGTCCTGGTCCGGACCATCGCGCCCGACGACGCGCTGATCAGCAACTGCTACCAGCGCCCCACCATGACCATCGCGCTTCTGCAGAACAACGAGCTGCCCTACGAGGAGTACTTCAACGACATCGAACCGATCCTGCAGGACTTCGGTGGCCGACCGCACTGGGGCAAGAAGCACACCATGCGCGCGGACCAGCTACGCGGTCTGTACCCGGAATGGGAGACGTTCCACGATGTCAGGCGGCGCCTCGATCCGGACGGCGTCTTCATGAACGACTACCTGCGGTCGCTGTTCGAAGGAGATGTGGCATGAACCAGGAGACCGGCCGGACCCTGTGGGTGTTCCCCGGCGGGAACATCCCGTCGACCAGCACGGGCCCGGAACCCGAGTACACCAGCCGGGACGAGCTCTGCATCCTCAACGTGTGCGAGACCGACGCCAGCCTGGAGATGACGGTCTATCACTCCGACGGCGACCCTGTCGGGCCCTACCCGGTGCAGGTCGCGGCCCAGCGGGTGCGGCACGTGCGCGTCAACGATCTGATCGACCCCCAGGCCGTCTTCCTGGGTGAACCGTACGGCATGGTCATCCGGTCGGATGTGCCGGTGTTCGTCCAGGTGACGAGGCTCGACACCCGTCGTGGCGGCCTCAGCGGTATGACGACGATGGGTTTCGCGCCCGACTGAGACAGGGCGGTCACCTGGATCTCGGCGAGGTATGTGCTCCAGCAGGGCTGTCCCGATCCCGCAGTGCATGTAGTCGCTGTGCACCGAGACCTGGCCCAGGTGAGCGTCGACGTCGACCACATCGGCCAACAAGTACGCCACCGGCCGATCGGATCCACGAGCGTTCGATGTCCTGCAGGATGACCAGGTCACTCTCCCTGGCGGGCCGGATGCGGTACGTCGGCCCTCGCAGCCCACGTCACGCTCGACACTCGTGATGCGTGATGAACCGCGCGACGACGAGAAGGCGACCGTGACCCCTACGTGTGCGGCCTACTGGGCCAGGAACTTGTTGACCAGGCGGGTCGCGAAGTTGGGCGAGAACTTGGAGATGTTGGCGAGCACCGTCGTCTGCTCGCCGACGCTGTAGGAGGTGCGATGAAGTCGGCGGTCGAGGGTGGTGGGATGGACGGACTGCCACACCTTCTCCGCGACCTGCTCGGGGGTGATCTTGATGCCGAGGGTCCGGGTGGTCTTGGCCTTGGGGTCCGCGAGAGCGGTCTTGGCCCACAGCGGCCAGATCCCCACCACCCGGACGCCGTGCGGTGCCCACTCGAGCTCCAACGCCTCGGTCAGGCCGGCGACGTAGAACTTGGCGGCGCTGTACGTGGCGATCCCGGGCTGACCGTAGATCGCCGACGCGGACGCGATGTTGACCAGGTGCGACCCAGGCGTGGCCTTGAGGTAGGGGAACGCTGCTTTGGCCCCGAGCGTCACGCCCAGCACATCGATGTCGATCTGGGCCTTGACCGCCTCAGCCGAGATCTCCGTCAGGTCGCCGGCGACGAGAACGCCCGCGTTGTTGTCCAGGACGTCGAGCGTGCCGCCGGTGTGCGAGGTGAACTCCTCCAGCGCCCTCTCCCACTGCTGCATGTCGCGGACATCGAGCTCCCCGGTGATCCAGTCGGGGTGCTTCGACTGCACCGCGGCCAGGGCGTCCTTGTCGACGTCGTACACCCCGACAGTCCAGCCCTCGCGGCCGAATCGCTCCGCCGTTGCCAGGCCGATCCCAGCCGCTCCGCCCGAGATGAAGATCGATGCCATTCCCTGTCCTCCACACGCCAGTCCGATGCGGCGTCCCGCCCGGAGTGTCCAGCACTCGACAATACCGAGCACCGGACCCGCGTGGTGGTGGTGGGGCTCGAGGGCCGCGACGCCGGTGGTGGCCGCAGTGGGGTCGGGTGTCCGGCTAGCGCTTCATGAGGGCGAAGACGCCCCACCCGAGGTACTCACGCGTGTAGCGCGCGTAGCGGGCGGGAGTGGTGGCGAGTTCCTCCCTCACCTCGGTGGCGAGGTCGTCGTCGGGGTTCCGGTCGAGCCAGTGGCGCAGGTTGAGCCATTGGGCTGCTGTGTACCGGTCCCAGCTGTCCTGGTCGGCGAGCATCATCTCCACGATGTCGTAACCGAGACCCTGAAACCGCCCTATCAGGTCCGGGAGCGCCAGGAAGTCGGCGATGCCGGTGGCGTGGCAGGCGACGGCCGTCTCCTCGTCCGGTGGGGTGCGCCGCCAGTACGGCTCGCCGATCAACATCACGCCTCCCGGGCGGAGGCTCCGTTCGAGCAACTCGGTCGTCCCGGCGACACCGTTCCCGATCCAGGTGGCACCGACACATGCGGCCAGATCGACCGGCTCGTCGGCGACGTGGCCGGCGGCGTCACCGTGGATGAACTCGACACGATCGGCGACACCGAGTTCGGCGGCGCGGGCTCGGGCTGCCTCGGTGAAGACCGTGCTGATGTCCACGCCGGTTCCCGTGATCCCGTGATCACGCGCCCAGGTGCTCAACATCTCGCCCGAGCCGCTGGCCAGGTCCAGTGCTCGCGTCCCAGGGGTGAGTCGGAGGGCTTTGCCCAGCGCGGCGAGTTTGTCCTCGGTCAGTGGGTTGTGGATGCGGTGGCTGCTCTCGCGGATGGTGAAAATGCGGGGAAGGTCCACGAACTCGACCTCGTTCCTTTCTGTACTGCTCTGTCTCTGTACTGCCCTGTCGCAGGCAACAGCTCGAGTGGGAAGGAGCGAGCCGGCAGATAGCGGTGTGGTGGGACACCGTGCCGGACCTGTGGTGGTGGGCCTTCCGGACGGCGACTCTCGCCCCGTTGTTCTTCCGCCGGGGGAATCCGAGCGACCGTCAGGAGGAGGCCCGGGACGTGAGGACGATCCGGGCACCGCGCGCAGCGGTGGTCTCGACGACGACCATGCACCTCAACTCAGCAGACAGTCGCTCGACCAGTGGTGTTGGTGGTCCGACGATATCACCCGCCGCGGTCCTCGGCGCCGGGCTGAGGCCCCGCCTTCGCCTCCTACCGGACGGACCTCACGTTCTCGCGGCGCGGAACGACTACCTCGTGAAACCGGAGGGAGGGCCGTGTGAACGAGGCGGCGAGGACGAGGGGAAGATCGGAGTCATGAGGGCAGCCTTCGACGGTGCGGTGGTCCGGCACGGGCCGACCGTCCTGCGCGTGTGCCGCGCGGTCCTGGGGTCCGGCCCCGACGCCGACGACGCCTGGTCCGAGACGTTCCTGTCCGCGCTGCGGGCCTGGCCGGACCTGCCGGAGGAGACCAACGTGGAGGCGTGGCTGGTCCGGGT
>NZ_JADDKI010000067.1:0-8469 GCF_015356725.1 Dietzia sp. SYD-A1 | reverse complement strand
CCGATCCCCTGGCCCCGGGGTCAGCGCGTCACAAGGTGGACGGGGCCGATCCTCGCGGTGGTGGCCCTCTGTGTTCCGGGCGCGGTTCTCGGCGTCATGGCCGCGGGTGGCGGGACGCCGACCGCGTTCTCCCAGGTCGCCGGGGTCTATCGCGTGGTCGAGGACACGGCGCCGCCCGCCGAGCAGTTGGTCGACGATGTGCGCTGGCAGCAGGTGGCCTTCGGGCAGCACGGTGCGGACCGGGCGCGCTTCGGATTGCGCCTGGCCAACGGGGACTTCCATGACGGGCGCTACTCCGTGGACGGCGAGGTGATCACGATCGAGCTGTATCCGGTCCGCGAGGGGACATACGGTCTCGTGAGGGACCCCGAGCGCACTCTGACCCTCAGGTGGTCACCGGCGCCCGATGGGATCGCGCTGAGCGGGGACGGGGTGGACGTCACTCTCGCCGAGGACCCCGAGTTCCGCTACCTGTTCGACCGGGGATTCCACTGGAGCCCGACCACGCCGGTCAACCGCTGACGATGACCCGTGCGGCCGTCAGGACCGTGGCGCGCGCCCCATCAGGTAGAACTCCGGGTTCGGCCGCATGTCGGTGGCGTTGGCCACCCGGTTGCTCAGCCCGAAAAGGCCGGTGATCGTCGCGATGTCCCACGCGTCCTCGTCGTCCAGTCCGTGTTCGTGGAGCGCGGCGTAGTCGGCGTCGACGAGCTCGTCGGATCGCAGGTTGACCTTGGTGGCGAAGTCGCAGATCGCGCGCTCGCGCGGGGTCAGGTCGGACTTGTGATGGCTCACGGCCAGTTGATCGGACAGGTACGGGTCCTTCTTGACGATACGCAGGATCGCCCCGTGCGCCACCACGCAGAACTGGCAGTTGTTCTGCGCGGAGATGGTCACGATGATCATCTCCTTGTCCGCCTTGGACATGTTCGAACCCTCGCGGTCCATCACGGCGTCGTGGTAGGCGAAGAACGCCCGCCACTCCGCAGGGCGTCGCCCGAACATCAGGAACACCTCGGGGATGAATCCGGCCTTCTCCTGTTCCGCGAGGATGCGTTCCCTCAGGTCCTCGGGTAGACCGGCGAGTTCGGCAAGGGGGTAACGGTCGGACATGTGCGGCTCCCGGGAGTGTGGCGTGCTCTGACGGTATTCCGAGTGGGGCCGTGCCGACTCAGGATCGTGCCGCGGCCCCCCATGTGTGTACCCGCTCGACCTCCACCCAGGCATCGACGCGGGCACGATCACGGACCGGGTACGGCTGGTCCGTGTAGTGCCGGGACAGGGCGTCGATCCCCGACAGGTCCGGGTCCTCGGTGATCTCGGTGACCCGGCCCTGGATGCTCACATGCGAGTACCAGTCGTCCACCTGCAGCACGGACAGTGCCACGCGCGGGTCGCGTCGCAGGTGCTGGAGGCGGACCCGTCCGGCGTCGAGGTTGAGATGGATACGGTCCCCGACCAGCCGGTACCACGTGGGCACCGTGACCGGTGACCCGTCTCTGCGCAGCGTCGCCATGACGCACGGATTCGGCAGGGCGAGCAGGCGGCGCAGGTCGTCGGTGAGCGGGGAGTCGGATGGGCGTGAGTCGGACACGGCGCGGACCCTTTCGTCGATCGCGGTTTCTCCGGTCCAGTGTGCCCGCGTCGCGACCGCCGGCACTCCGTGGCGATCCGGTTAGGGTGGGGACATGACCACCAAGGCGACCGTTCTGGCCGCCGAGGAGGATCTCGGCTCGATGCCTCTCTTCGGTGTGGCCCACTTCTCCGCTCTGGCCGTCACGGTGGTGATGACAGCCGTTCTGCTGGGCGTGGTGCGTCGGTACCGTGGCTCCCGAGCCGTGGACCGGGCGATCACCATCGCAGGGTGGCTCATGTTGCTCGTCGGAGCGGGCTGGATCCTCTGGGACCTGATGCCCGGCCGGTTCGACCCCGCCCAGGCCATCCCGGCCGATCTCTCGGACTGGGCCCGGATCATCATCCCGGTGGCGTTGATCACCCGCGCCGGGTGGGCGGTGGCGGTGGCGTACCTCTGGGGTCTGTCCCTGAACCTGATGGCGCTGGTGACCCCGGACCTGAACTACAGCTTCTCCCCACCAGTGGAGTACGGGATGTTCTGGTTCTCCCATGTCGCCGCCTTCATCGCCCCGGTGGTCCTGGTGTGGGGGTTGGGGTTGCGGCCGACCTGGCGAGGATTCGGCTTCACCTTCGTGTTCACGGTCTTCTGGGCTGCCGTGGCCTCTGTGGTCAACCTGATCGCCGGGGCGAACTACGGGTACCTCCGCCATGCTCCGCCGGAGGGGTCGCCGCTGGATCTGATGGGCCCCTGGCCGGTCTACATCGGTGTCGCGGCAGCCGTGGTCGCGGTGGTGTGGGCGTTGTTCACCTGGCCGTGGACCGCCGAGCGGCTGACCCGGGGTACGGAACCGGTGGGGGCCGGGTTCATCCGCCGCCCCGCGGGCAGGAACCGGCCCGACGCGTAGTCCGAGCCGTAACCCGGCGCGAACTCGCCGTCGTGCCAGACCACCCGGCCGCCGATGATCGTCGCGGTGACCGCTCGGTCGTTGCGGTTGACCATGCGGCGGATCCCGCCGAGTTCCGGCATCTCCGTCTCGTGGTAGCCCAGCGACTCGCCGTCGAGCCCGGCCGGGTCGATCACCACCACATCGGCGCGGCGACCGGGGGTGATCCGCCCGGCGTCCAGCCGGTAGAAGTCGGCGAGTTCCCCGGTGAGCTTGAACACCGCCTTCTCGACGGACAGGAACGGGGCGCCGCGACGATCCGCGTCGTGTACACGCTCGAGCAGGCGCACGCCGAAGTTGTAGAAGGCCATGTTGCGCAGGTGCGCGCCGGCGTCGGAGAACCCGATGGTGACGCCGGGGGTGTTGACGAGCCGGTTGGCCACCTTGTCGCGGGCGTTGGCGATCGTGGTGGTCCACCGCAGGTCTGCGCCGTGTTCCACCACCAGGTCGAGGAAACAGTCCGCGGGGTGTAGTGACCGGTCGCGGGCGACGTCGCCGACGGTCCTTCCGACCAGAGACTCGTCGGGGCAGGCGACGATCAGGGCGTCGTCGAAGTCGCGGTGCCACACCCGCGGGCTGAACCGCTTCTCGAAGTCCCGCCGGAACCAACGCCGGTAGCCCTCCTTCGCGAGCAGGTCCGTGCGGGCCATCTCGTCCTTGAGGTGCAGTGCCTCGCGCCCGGAGCCGAACTCCTCGAAGACCACCAGATCGATCCCGTCGGCCCACACCTTGAATGTGGTCGGCAGGTGCTGCCACACGAACCTGCCGCGTCCCAGCGAGTTGGCCACCCAGGCCAGGGGCCGGAAGATGTGGTTGACCCAGGGCTCGGCGAGGGTGTCCGCCGCGGCGAGCAGTGACACCCTGAGCGGCTTGCGCAGCAGGCCCGTGCTGGTGGCCACGTAGAAGGCCACGTCGACCTTCGTGTTGAGGTTCGGAACGCCCTGCAGGACGCGATCGCGTCGCCGGAGGATCCGGCTGATCTGTCTGAATTCCTTCCACGAGGCGTGCGTGGAGGGCAGGGTGCGCGAGCGGTAGCGGTCGCCGTCCATCTTGTCCCAGGGGTTGGTCATGGTGGAGACCCCCAGGAACCCCTCGTCGAGGGCCTCCTCCACCCGCCGCGCGATCTCGCGGCGCTCCCGCCGGCTCGGGGAGTGCTCCGGGTCGGTCGAGCGGCCCAGTCCCATCACGGAGGCGCGGACATCGGAATGGCCGAGGAAGCTCGCCACGTTGGGCCCCAGCGGCAGGGACTCGACCGCCCTCCGCCACGCCGCCGCATCGGACCACGACGTGGTGCGCTCGAGTGCGTCGAGGACGGCGTCCCGGGGGAGGGCCTCCACGCGGCTGAACAGGTCGGCCACATCGACGGTGTCCGAGTACACGCCGGACAGTGAGCAGTTGCCGACGAGCACGGTGGTCACCCCGTGGCGGACCGACTCGCCCAGGCCGGGGGACACCAGTAGTTCCACGTCGTAGTGGGTGTGGGTGTCGACGAATCCGGGCATGACCCATCGGCCGTCGGCCTCGATGACGCGGGTGCCCGCCGATACCGGGAGCGGGGAGGGACTCACCGCCGCGACGACGCCGGACCGGATCCCGACGTCGGCGCGGAGGCCCGGCGCGCCGGTGCCGTCGTAGACGGTCCCGCCGCGGATCACGATGTCGAAGTCGGCGCCGCCCGGGCTGGCGTGATCGGTGGTGTCCACGAGGCACTCCCAGTGTGTGATGCTCAACACAGTCTCCACCAGGCTACCCGGACGCTGGTCCAAGTCCAGGGTTCGTGGGGAACTTCCTGCGTCGCCCGGCCTCCGTCCGGCGAGTAGCGTTGTCGCGCATGACCACCCGCACGGAGCGCCTCGACGGCCTACCGTTCACCCGCAAGCACCGCAGGCTGTTGGTCGGATCCGGCGTCGGTTGGGCACTCGACGCCATGGACGTGGGCCTGATCTCCTTCGTCATGGCCGCCCTGGCCGTGCACTGGGCGCTGACCCCCACCGAGCTGTCCTGGATCGGGTCCATCGGGTTCGTCGGCATGGCGATCGGCGCCGCGCTCGGCGGACTGCTCGCGGACAGGATCGGGCGTCGCCAGGTCTTCGCCGCGACCCTGCTGGTCTACGGTCTGGCCACGGGTGCGGCGGCGCTGTCGACCGGTATCGCCATGCTCATCGCGTTGCGCTTCATCGTGGGCCTGGGCCTGGGCGCCGAGTTGCCCGTCGCCTCGACGCTGGTCAGCGAGTTCGCGCCGCGTCGTATCCGCGGCCGGGTGGTGGTGATCCTCGAAGGGTTCTGGGCCGTCGGCTGGCTCATGGCGGCGCTCATCGGATACTTCGTGGTGCCGATCGGCGACGACGGCTGGCGCTGGGCGCTGGCCATCGGGCTGGTCCCGGCGGCGTACGCGCTCGTCGTGCGCTTCGGACTGCCCGAGTCGGTGCGGTTCCTGGAATCGAGGGGTCGGGGCGCCGAGGCCGAGAGGATCGTCCGCGAGTACGAGGCCTCGGCCGGGGTCGAACCGCCCGCCGCGGCGAACGCCCCAGCAGGGGAGCCCGGCCGCGACGCATCCGCCAGCGGGGAGTCCGCGCGCGAGTCGATCTGGTCCCCGCGCCTGAGACGACGGACCGGCGCACTGTGGGTCGTGTGGTTCGGGATCAACTTCTCCTATTACGGCGCGTTCATCTGGCTGCCCAGCCTGCTGGTCTCCCAGGGTTTCGATCTGGTGAGGTCGTTCGGCTACACACTCATCATCACGCTCGCCCAGCTACCGGGGTACGCGGTGGCGGCGTGGCTCATCGAGGTGTGGGGTCGCCGGGTCACCCTCGCGGTGTTCCTGGTCGGGTCGGCGGTGGCGGCGGGGCTGTTCGGTCTCGCGGGGACGCCGGCCACCATCGTCGCCGCGGGGATGGCGTTGTCGTTCTTCAACCTCGGCGCGTGGGGCGCGCTGTACGCGATCGGCCCCGAGCTCTACCCCACCTCGACCCGTGGCGCCGGCACCGGCGCGGCGGCGGCGTTCGGTCGGATCGCCTCCATCGTCGCGCCGCTGCTCGTCCCGGTGATGCTGGGTGCCGGAGGCACGGTCGTGGTCTTCGGGGTGTTCGCGGCGGCCTTCGTCGTCGCCGCCCTGGCGGCGTTCACGCTCCCGGAGCGCAAGGGCGTCGCGCTCGAGCAGACCTGACCTGCGCGGTCAGTACGTCTAGTGCGTCTCGCGCCCGTCCCCCAACTCGCGGATCCGCTCGGTGGCCGCGCGCAGACGCTCCTTGCGGGCCTCGTCGTCGGACTCCTTGAGCTCCTCGTAGAGTTCCTCGTCCGAGTCGGAGAACTGCAGGATCGCGCGCGGAACCCCGAGGGTCAGGACCAGCGAGGGCCACACGATCCAGGCGTAATCCCAGCCCACGACGAACTGCAGCACGAGGAACGCCACGAGCGTCGCCCCGAGGACCAGGCCGTCGAGGGTCTCCACCGTCTTGCCGCGCTTGCGGAGATCCTGGAGCTCGCGATCCGGGTCCGAGACCGCCGGTGACGACGAGGTGCGCGCCAGCTCACCACCCCCCGCCGCCGCCGTCTGCACGATCATGCCGTCCACGCTGCTCAGAGGCATCCCTCCGGGCAGATCCCGGAATGATGACCGCAACTGACCCAGGGTGCGCGCGGCCGCGATGTCACCGGACCGGGAATGGAATTCCGGGTCGTCGAGACGACCGGCGGCATAATGGTCGCCCAGCGCGGTGAGCGCGTGCAGGCGCTCGGAGTCGGAGAGCAACAGATCATCGGGATCGGTCATGTGACCAGGCTAGGAGGGGGCCCCGGAGATCGCCATAGGTGATCACACCGATCCGCTGTCACATCCGGGAGTGCTGGTGCGTCGAAGGGGTATGAGCACTCACCGGAAAGACCACGGACCGCACACACAGGGACAGCGCACACAGCACCAGCGCACACAGGTCAGCGCGGGCGCGATGGTGCCCATGCTGGCGCTCGAGGCCTACACCAGGGCCCGGGTCTCCCGCTCCGACAGCCACCTCGTCAGACTGCGGGTCTCGGCGGTGAACGAGTGCCGGTTCTGCACCGCGATGCATCGCCGCGACGCGCGTAAGGACGGCTGGGACGACGCCCGGATCCTCGCCGCCGAGGACTGGCCCGCCCACGCCGGTGAGCTGTCCGCGGGGGACCTCGTGGTCCTGCGATTCGCTGACGCGATCACGAACGTCCGTGGCGAGGACTCGGTCCCGGACCACCTCTGGGACGAGATGGTCCGACACCGAGGTGAGGCGGGCACTGGACAGCTGCTCATGGAAGTCGTCACCATCAACGCATGGAACCGGATCGCAGTGGCGACCAGGAAGGACCCGGGGTCGCTCAAGGGCGTCCGCCCGGAGGACATCGATCCCGTTCGTCCGAGGTGACCGCGGCCGGTGGGCTCGCCGGACTCGACCGGACCGCAGTGGACCGGGTCCGGGGGCGACTGCTCGGGGTGGGATACCGCATCACGGGGACGTGGGCCGACGCAGAGGACGCCGCCGATGAGGCCCTGGCCCGCCTGGTCGGCCTCGACCCGGGTTCTCACCCCGACAACCCCGAGGCGTGGCTCACCACCGTCACCACCCGGTTGTGTCTGGACCGGCTACGGCGACGACGGCGGGAGGACTACGTGGGGGCGTGGCTGCCCGAGCCCGTCGACACCGCCCTGCTTCCGGCGGAGTTGGCCGAACAGCGGGAGGATCTGCGGATCGCCGTCCTCCTCGCCTACGAGCAGCTGGCACCCGATGAGCGGGCGGCCTTCGTCCTGCGCGAGGCCTATGCCCTGCCCTACGCCGAGATCGCCGAGACGTTGGACGCGGCCGTGCCCACGGTGCGCCAGTGGGTGAGCCGGGCACGCCGCCGGTTGGACACCGACCTGCGGCCGCCGGAACGTGCGCCGGAGCCGGTGATCACGCGCCTGGTCGAGGCCGTCCTGGCCGGTGACCTCGAGCAGACGATCGAGGTGCTCACCGCGGACGTCCGGGTGGTCTCGGACAGCGACGGGAAGGTCAACGCCGCCCGCAGGGACATCGTGGGGGCCCGCAAGTGTGCGTACTTCCTCATCAAGGCCGCGGAGTTGTCCGGCGGCATGATCGCGCCGGTCGAGGTCAACGGGGAGTTCGCGTTGGCGGTGGTGTCCCGCGGGGTCGTCCGGGTGGCCCAGCTGGGCGTGGTCGACGACCGCGTCACGCGGGTCTATTTCCACTCCAACCCGGCCAAACTCACACGATTGGCCTTGCCGGAGGGGTTCGAACCGACTCCGCGAGCCGGCTCGGTTCCCTGAGCTGACTCAATGGAGGCGGCGCTCGGCTGTGCGCGGCGGCGTGCGGCGGTGGCTACTCCGGCACCCACATGGCCATCTCGTTCCCGCCCGGCTCGCGGAAGTGGAACCGTCGGCCACCGGGGAAGGAGAACGGGTCGAGGGTCACCACGCCGCCCGCGGCCTCGACCCGGCCGCGGGCCTCGGCCAGGTCGGACACCCGGATCACCATCAGAGGTGCCTGCGACTGCTCGTCGTCGTCACCCTGGATCCCCACCTCGATCCCGCCGCCGGTGAGGTCGGTGTACGACGTCCCGTACACGGTGGGCGTCCAGCCACACACCCTGGCCAGGAAGTCGGCTGTCGCGGGCATCGACGAACTGGGGAACTCGACCATCGTGATCTGGTCCGGGGTGCTGTCCTGCATGCTGCCGACGGTACGGGCACCATGGGCGCGGTGGCGCGGTTTCGATCCCGTGACCCGGTTCGTGCTACCCCGGTCCTCCTCCCCGTGACGGACTGCGCGGGCGGCGGGATCACCCGCGAACCCGGGCCCCATCCCAGCGTGAGAGCAGGTCCATCGCGACTGCGCGCGGATCCGGCGCGCGCATCACCGCCGACACCACGCTCACACCGTCCAGGGCGGTGCCCGCGAGCAGGCCGACGTTCGCCGGGGTGATC
>NZ_JADDKI010000647.1:0-639 GCF_015356725.1 Dietzia sp. SYD-A1 | reverse complement strand
CCGCCGGCGGGGCGGTGGCCGGCGTCGGCGAGCACGCTCTGGGCGCGCTGACCAAGCTCGACCAGGTCATGCCCGGCCGGTTGCGGGAGAGGGTCGCCGACGTGAGCGAGTCGATGGTGGCCGTCCCCGGTACCGACACCCCGGTGGAGCCGGCACTGCTCATGGAGCTCGGTCACGCGGTGCGGGGCAGCGAGCAGGTGCGGTTGGACTACCGCGATCGCGCCGGCCGCGATACCGAACGCCGCGTCGAGCCCTACCGGATCGTCGTGCTGGGCCGACGCTGGTACCTGCTGTCCTACGACCTCGAGCGTGCGGACTGGCGGACCTTCCGGCTGGACCGCATCCGCGCGGTGCACCGCAGTCGCTGGCGGTTCACCCCTCGCCCGGACGTGCCGGACCCGGCCACCCACGTCCAGCACTCGGTGACGACCGCTCCGTACGAGCACCGCGCCAGTGTCGTGGTCCAGGCCACCGCCCGGGACGTGCGCGAGTGCTTCCCACCCACCTTCGGCACCGTCACGGAGCTCCGGCCCGTCGACCACCCCGACGGCCCGGCCTGTCGTCTGGAGACCGGCGCCGCCGCCCTCGACGAGTTGGCCTGGTACCTGGGTCGGCTGCCCGCGCCGTTCGTCGTGGAGT
>NZ_JADDKI010000646.1:0-1550 GCF_015356725.1 Dietzia sp. SYD-A1 | reverse complement strand
GGCGGGACGCCCTCGCGGCGGGCGGCTGCGGTGAAGGTGGGCATGCGCGCGAGCGAGACGCCACACGCGTGCGCGAGACGCCAGGCGCAGCAGCGGCTGCTCGGACTGCCGAGGGCCGTTGCCGGGCGGATCGTCGCCGAGCGGAGTGGTCACCGAGTGGAGTGGTTGACGTTCCGCACACCGCAACCGCCCTCATGCCGCGCGGTGCGGCCCCCGGCCGAGTGATTCCTGAAGTCTCAGCGCCTCGCGGATGAGGGGCACGATCCGGCCACTCCGATAGTCCTCCCATTGCCATCTCCTGAAGATGTTGCCCAGCGATTCGATCTCGTTCTGGCGATTCTTCTCGTTGCGGAGCTTCCGGCGGACGCCCGCCTCGCCGTCGTCGATCCCGTACTTCCCCGATCCGTCCGCCTCCCCGACGAGTCCCCATTCCTTCCAGTACATGTCGACGAAAGTGCGTGACCCGTCCGAGAGGATGAACTCGTGCTGGAGCTGGGGCATGGGGAGGCCGGCGCGGGTGATGGCGACCCGGCTCAGGGACTCAAGCACCGAGTGGGCACCCGGGTTCGCGAACGCCACCACTGCGCGGGCCCGCGCGATGCCGACCCGCCCGGCGGCGGCGTCGAGTTCGGTCGCCAGTTCGGCCCGGGTGCACAGAGAGCGGCGCAGGGCCTCGTCGGCAGCGCAGACCGCGCCTGCGAACGGGCTCGTCCGCGCCACGTCGACGATCGTCCGCGCCGGAGTCGTGACCGGGATGCCCTCCAGTTCCGTCACGGAGTCACCGAGGTCCAGGCTGTGGCAGATCGCGCTCTCACCCCGCCTGCTCCCGCTGCCCGGCCGATGCCTGGTCGTGGTGACCCGCCGGGTGTCCAGATCCTGAGCGGGCAGACCGTGAAGCACGAGAGCGGAAGTATGCGACATCGCCGTGCCGGGGCTGATGAACCTCGCCGAGGCCCGCGACCGCATCTCGAGCATGGCCTCGGCCTCGTCGGGACCGGTGGGCAGGTCGGCGGCGGGCACGTAGACGCCGTGACGGACACGGTAGAGCTGTCCGGTGCGCTCTGCGTGCTCCCGCGCTCGGCGGCTGTAACCCCGCGCGAGTAGTTCGGACGAGGTGATGACGGGTGGGCGAATTCTGTCGTTGCTCATGGCCACGCAGTATCGCCCCCGCCGGCCCGGTTTCTGCAGCGTCGGACTGCGTGGTCCGTTCAGGCTGTGGAGGGTGCGCGGGGTGTGGAGGGCCCGCCGTGACAGCACAGCCGGACTGCGCGACTGACCGGCTGGTCTGCGCGCTGCACGGCGGGTCAATCTGCGCGACTGACCGGCTGGTCTGCGCGCTGCACGGCGGGTCTATCGGTATGGGACCGCAGTCCGCCCCGCTCGCAGACAGTGCAGGCGCCCGCCGGAAAGGCGTCTGGCGCGCACCGATGCGCACGCGAGACGCCATAGCGGTGGGCGGTTGCCGAGGAGTCGTACAGGCGCGCGAGCGACACGTCGGGCGCTGGAGCGCCTGCACGTTGCGGCGGACGCGGACCGGGGGACAGGGGCGG
>NZ_JADDKI010000645.1:0-730 GCF_015356725.1 Dietzia sp. SYD-A1 | reverse complement strand
GTGGGGGTGTGGAGGGCGGGATCGCCGAGGATGACGATGGGCAGGACGGCCATGGCAGGAGATCCTAGTGCGCACCTGGCAGGGTGTCGGATCCGTGTGGTTCACTACGGGGGAATCACAACGGTGTGATCCGGGCACAGGAGGCGAGCGAATGGGTCGATCAGCAACCGCGGCACGCCGACCGAGGGTCGAGGGCGGTTCGCCGCCCGCGGACGAGCTGCACGCCGCCGACCCCGTGCTGTCCGACAGGGACCGGGCCATGCTCGAGTTCGAGCGTCAGTGGTGGAAGTTCGCCGGCTCCAAGGAGGAGGCGATCCGGCAGAAGTTCGACATGTCCGGGACCCGGTACTTCCAGATCCTCAACGGCCTCATCGACCGCCCCGAGGCGCTGGCCGCTGACCCGCTGCTCGTCAAGCGGCTTCGTCGCATGCGCAGCAGCCGTCAGAAGGCACGCGCGGCGCGCAACCTGGGAATGCGGCTCGACTGACCTACACTCACCGGCGTGAGCTCCCAGCCCGAAACCTCGCAGTACGACCCCTACGGTCCGGGCGCGCCCGCCGGCGGCGCCGGGGCCGGCCCCGACCAGGATGAGCCGACCGGACCTCCGTACCGGGCCATCGCGATGGTCCTCCTGGCCGCGGTGGTCCTGGCGATAGGCATCGGGCTCGTCCAGCTGTTCGGGGGCGACGACGAGACCCCGACCGCCACCGACCAGGACAGTGCCCAGGTC
>NZ_JADDKI010000644.1:0-1149 GCF_015356725.1 Dietzia sp. SYD-A1 | reverse complement strand
ACGTCACATGAACGCGCTGGGCGGGAGCCCCTCGCGGCTGGTCATCGGCAGCTCCTTCTCCAGCTTCTCCATGAAGAAGTGCGACTGCACCGCGGTCCAGATGTTGTTGGTGAGCCAGTAGATGCCGATCGCGATGGGGAAGTTGAAGAAGTACGCGCCCACTATGGGGAAGAAGGGGAACAGGTACATCATGATCTTCATCGACTGGTTCATCGACTCGGTCATGGACTCGGCGATCGACTGGAAGTCCTGGGGCTTGCCCGCCGCGCCCGTGGAACCCGCCGCGCCGGCCGTGGCGGGAGTCCCCGGGGTGCCTGCCGCGTCGTCGGACCTGGCGGGGTCCGCGGGCTTCTCCCCGTCGACCTCGAGGACCTCCCCGTCGACGACCGGCCCGCCCGCCTTCTCCTCGGCCTCCACCCGGGCGATCGCCTCCTGCTCGGCCGCCTTGGCCGCCTTCTGCCGCCGGAAGGAGTTCCACATGTTGACGAAGGTGGCGATGCCCGCGAGCACGAACAGCGGCACGGCCAGGACGAGGATGTCCTCGCGCACCAACCCGGGGTGCAGGGAGTCCATGACGTCCTGCGGCATCCGGATGTAGGAGGCGAGCGGCACCCCGAAGATCTCGGCGTTGAGGAAGGAGGCGACCTGGTCGGGGCCGAACGCCCCGTTGGTCATGGTGGAGGCCTCCTCGATCGAGACGCCGCGCGGGGAGAAGTTGAGCAGCACGTAGTACAGGCCGAGGAACACGGGGATCTGCACGAGCAGCGGCAGGCACCCGGCCAGGGGGTTGACGCCGGCGTCCGCGTACAGCGCCTGCATCTCCTTGGCCTGCTCCTGGCGGTCCTCGGGACTCTTGCGATCCTTGTACTTGCTCTGCAGCTCCTTCATCTTGGGAGCGATCTGCGCCATCTTGCGCATGGAGTACTGCTGCCGGTACATCGACCGCATGAGCAGCAGCCGCACGGTCACCACGAGCAGCAGCACCGAGCCCACCCAGGCGATCCCGGAACCAGGGTCGAACACGAAGCTGAGCACCCAGTGCCAGAACTTCATGACGAGCGACACCGGATAGGCGAAGAGGTCCACGGGCGAATCTCCAGATGGGACTGTGGCGCCGGAGCGGGCGCGCGGGATGGGGCGGGGCGGGCC
>NZ_JADDKI010000643.1:0-1091 GCF_015356725.1 Dietzia sp. SYD-A1 | reverse complement strand
TCGCAGCCCAGTTCCATCGCCAGTGCCGCGTCCGAGGCGGTGCCGAGCCCGGCGTCGCAGATCACCGGCACTCCGGCGCGTTCGACGATCATCTCCAGGTTGTGCGGGTTGCAGATCCCCAGGCCGGTGCCGATGGGGGCGCCCAACGGCATGACGGCCGCACATCCCACGTCCTCGAGACGACGCGCCAACACCGGGTCGTCCGTGGTGTAGGGCAGGACGACGAACCCGTCGTCGACCAGGTCCTCCGCGGCCTCCACCAGTTCCAGGGCGTCGGGCAGGAGGGTTCGCTCGTCGGCGATCACCTCGAGCTTGACCCAGTCGGTTCCGAGCGCCTCGCGGGCGAGCCGCGCGGTCTTGACCGCCTCGGCGGCACCCCGGCAGCCGGCGGTGTTGGGCAGTGGCCGGATGCCGAGTTCGCGCAGCAGTCCGAGCAGCCCGAGCCCGTCGGACCCCAGTCGCAGGTCGACCTTGCGGATGGACACGGTGGTCAGGGCCGTCCCGGAGGCGATCAGGGACTCCCTCAGGACCTCCTGGTTGCCGGCCCCGCCGGTGCCCATGATGAGGCGGGACCCCAGCTCCTCACCGGCGATGACCAGCGGCGAGTCCAACACGGCGGCCGGGGTCCTGGCACCGGACGCCACAGACTCTTCGGCAGAACCGGTCCCGGGGGCCGCGCGGCCGCCCTCAGCCACCCTGGACCGCCGTGAGGACGTCCACCTCCGCGCCCGCGCCCAGTGCGACCCGGTCCCAGCCCGAGCTGGGCACCACCACGCCGTCGACCGCCACGGCCACCCCCTCGTCGGGGAGGTCGAGTTCGGTGACGAGCGCGCGGACGGTCGCGCCGTCGGCGAGTGTGCGGTCCTCGCCGTTCACGGTGACGATCATGGGGCCTCCTGCGGCACGGTCGTGACGTCCCGGGGTGGTGACGTGTGACCCCAGCGTAGTGGTCGATGCCGGAGACCTCATCCGCGAGCGAACCGGCCCGGCACGGCGGCGTGCGCAGCCCGGGGAACCGACTCGCCCCGCACGAGCGCAGAGACCGTCGCGGCGGTCACCGGGGTGAGCGCGATGCCGTTGCGGCCGTGCCC
>NZ_JADDKI010000642.1:0-546 GCF_015356725.1 Dietzia sp. SYD-A1 | reverse complement strand
GGTCCCGCCCCCCGCCGTCGACCACGTCGTCCACGTCGTCCGCGTCGTCCTCGTCGAGCTCGTCGATGCGGCGCGCGAGCACCACCCCGAGCCCGGTGAACGCCACGGTGATCACGATCCCGGTCAGGGCGAGGGCGTGGGGGACGGGGTCGGGTTCGTCCGCCCGTCCGGCGACGGCCAGCAGGACGACCAAAGTGCCGGAGGCGGCCACGTTGAGGGCGACGAGCCTGCGGAAGCGGTCGGCGGCCAGCAGCATCACGACCAGTCCCAGCACCACCAGGACGCAGCCGACGGTCGAGTACCACGCGAAGGAGGTCATCTAGCGCTGACCTCCTTCGATCCGGCCACCGCTGTTCCGGCCGTCCCCGATCCGCGAGGTGTCCCGACGCACCGCCAGGAAGATGAGGGTCAGACCCGCTCCGATGGACACGGTGAGCGCGGTCTCCACGCCGATCGTCGCGGCCGACTCCCACCCCGGGGGCATCGCCAACCAGTGGCCGGCCAGCAGCAGCCCCAGGCCCCCGGCGGCGAGGAACGCGGCGGGGC
>NZ_JADDKI010000641.1:0-3132 GCF_015356725.1 Dietzia sp. SYD-A1 | reverse complement strand
GCCGTGGCCCGCGAGTGGTGACCTCCCGGCGTGCCGCGCGACGGGGGCACGGGCCGCGCGGCCCGATCCTGCCCCCGGAGGTCCCCCGGTGGCGCAGCCGTGCCGCCGAGTTCGACGCCGCTGCGCTCGAGGCGTTCGCCGAGATCGACCAGCACTGGCATTCCCGACTGGTGCACCTGGACCTCGCCGTGGACATGGTGCCGCGGATGCGGTTGAAGCCGGGCGAGACGTGGCCCGAAGAAGTGGTGGCGGACGGCCTGGTCCCGCTCGCCCGCCTGGTCCCGGCGGGCGTCGACCGAGCCGGCCAGCCCACGCGGGCCCGGTTGGTCCTGTTCCGCAGACCGCTCACCCGCCGCGCGCCGGGTGGGGACGACCTCCGCGACCTCATCTACTCCGTGCTGGTGGAACTGGTCTCACAGCATCTGGAGATCTCCCCCGACGACGTGGAGGCCGGCCCCGGCGGGGAGTGACCCGCCCGGGCAGGATCACATCACTGTCACCCTCACATCACGGCGTCACGCTTGATCCGACGACGTTCGCGCTCCGACAGTCCACCCCAGATGCCGAATCGCTCGTCGTTGGCCAGGGCGTACTCCAGGCACTCTGCCTTGACCTCGCATCCCGTGCAGATCTTCTTGGCCTCGCGGGTCGAGCCGCCCTTCTCCGGGAAGAAGGCTTCAGGATCGGTCTGCGAACACAGTGCCCGCTCCTGCCAGCTCTCCTCCTCGTCCTCCGCGAAGAGCGCGCCGGTGCCGAGGTCGACCAGGGCCAGTTCGGGTCCCGCTGCGGTGCGTGACTGTCGATCCACGGTCATCCCCTCGTGTTACGTTGCTCGTCGCTCGTGCGTCTGCCCGGCCCCGCGTGCCGCTCAGATACGAATGACACACCTGTGATTACACACATGCGAGTCGTCCAGGTCAAGCGAATTCGGGGATACCTAGCATTTCCGTGCGCCGCGCGCGGCAGTGACACGCCGGATCTGGTGTGGCGTGGAACACCCTCGGATCGGGGTGGTCGCCCGGAACGCCCGGCCGCCCTGCCCGCGCCGCGACCCCGTCACTACGCTTGGTCGACGTGAGGATCTGTGTAGTGGCCGGTGGCGTCGGTGGCGCCCGTTTCCTGCTCGGCGCACGTCGCCTTCTCGGACTGGACCCTGCCCCGGCAGGTCGGGGCACGCCGGGACGGGAGGCCGATCCCCACCACACCGCCCCCACACACCGCCTCGACGCGGTGGTCAACGTCGGGGACGACGCGTGGATGCACGGTGTCCGGATATGCCCCGACCTCGACACCTGCATGTACACCCTCGGCGGGGGCATCGATCCCGATCGCGGGTGGGGTCACGCGGGCGAGACGTGGAACTGCCGCGATGAACTCGCCGCCTACGGCGTCCAGCCCGACTGGTTCGGTCTCGGGGACAAGGACCTGGCCACGCACCTGGTCCGTACGCAGATGCTGGGGGCCGGGTATCGGTTGACCGACATCACCGAGGCGTTGTGCACCCGCTGGTCGCCCGGCGTCCGTCTGCTGCCGGTGACCGACGACCGCTGTGAGACTCACGTCGTGGTCCCCGGCGGCCCCGACGACGAGCAGGGTTCCGGCGAGCGGGCGATCCACTTCCAGGAGTGGTGGGTCCGCCACCGGGCGCAGCTGCCGGCCTCGGCGTTCGTGCAGATCGGCGCCGAGGCGGCCCGGCCCACCCCGGAGACCCTCGAGGCCATCGCGGAAGCCGACCTCGTCGTCGTCGCCCCCTCCAACCCCGTGGTCTCCGTCGGCGCGATTCTCGCCGTCCCCGGGATCCGGGCCGCGCTGCGGTCCACCTCCGCGCCGGTGGTGGGGGTCAGCCCCGTGATCGGCGGCGCGGTGCTGCGCGGGATGGCCGATGCGTGCCTCACCGCGATCGGGGTCGAGACCTCCGCCCTCGCCGTGGCCCGCCACTTCGGGGCCAGGTCCGGTACGGGGTTGCTCGACGGGTGGCTGGTGGCCCCCGGCGACGGACCGGCCGGCGGTGCCGGGGACGGCGAGGTGGACGGTATCGCCGTCCGCGAGGCGCCGCTGCTCATGACCGACCCGGACGCCACCGCTCAGATGGTGGCCACCGCCATCGACCTGGCCGGGCTCGAGGTCCCCGTGCGGTCGGGGCGATGACCGACGACGCCGTCCCCGAGATCCGGCGGTGGGCGGGCGAGCACGCCGCCCCGTCCGACATCCGACTGTGGGCGCCGGACGGACTACCGGAGTTCCGACCGGGCGACGACCTCGCCCGGATCCTCGCCGGAGCGCTCACCGGTCACCCGAACGGTCTGACCGACGGCGACGTCGTGGTGCTCACCTCCAAGGTGCTGTCCAAGACGGAGGGGCGCATCGTGCCCGCCCCCACCGACCCCGACGAACGGGACGCCCTGCGCCGCCGCCTCGTCGACGAGGAGTCGGTGCGGGTGGTGGCACGGGTCAACCGGACCCTGATCACCGAGAACCGACTGGGCATCGTCCAGGCCGCCGCCGGGGTCGACGGCTCCAACGTGGAGTCCCGCGAGCTCGCCCTGCTCCCAGAGGACCCCGACGGCTCCGCCGCCGCCCTCGCCCGGGACCTCCACCGACTGACCGGAGTGCGCGTGGGAGTGGTCGTGACCGACACCATGGGCCGCGCCTGGCGGACCGGTCAGACCGACGTGGCGATCGGAGCCGCCGGCCTGCGCGTCTCCGTCGGTTACGACGGAGCAGTGGACCGCCAGGGCAACGAACTGTTCGTCACCGACGTCGCCGTCGCCGACGAGATCGCCGCAGCGGCGGACCTGGTCAAGGGGAAGCTGGGCGCCCGTCCCGTCGCGGTGGTGCGGGGGGTGGGGCACCTGCTGGTGGATGACGACGACGGGACCGATACCCCGAGACGGGCCCGCGACCTCATCCGGGACAGCGGGTCGGACCTGTTCAGGCTGGGCACCGCGGAAGCGTTGGCGCAGGGCCGGCGCGAGGCCGTGCCCGGCCGTCGCTCGGTCCGACGGTTCACCGACGAGCCCGTCCCCGCGGAGGTGCTCGCCGACGCGGTGGCCGACGCGCTCACCGCGCCCGCTCCGCACCACAGCACGCCCGTGAGGTTCGTCCGCGTCTCCGGCGCCGCGCGTCACCGGT
>NZ_JADDKI010000640.1:0-875 GCF_015356725.1 Dietzia sp. SYD-A1 | reverse complement strand
GTGTCGCAGTCCAGCGCCAGCTCCGCCAACTCACTGCACCTCTCGAGCGTCACCTCGCCCAGCGCGGCGCCGACGAACGGCAACGCCGCGGTGGCCACTGAGAGCGAGCTGACGCCCAGTCCCAACAGCACGCAGGCGAGCTGCGGATCCGCCGCCGCCTCGCCACACACGCCGACCGGGACGCTCCTCCCGCCCGGTGCCGTGGCCGCGGCCCGGGCCACCGACCGGATGAGACGGAGCACTGAGGGTTGCCACGGGTCGGTGAGTGCGGCCAGGCCGGAGGACATCCGGTCCGCGGCCATCACGTACTGGGTGAGATCGTTGGTCCCGATCGACAGGAAGTCCACGTAGGGCAGGAAGCGGTCCACCGCCACGGCCACGGCGGGCACCTCCACCATGATCCCGGGGGTCAGTCCGCGCGTCCGGCAGCGCTCGGCGAAGTCGCGTGCCTCGTCGACCGTGGAGATCATGGGCGCCATCACCCGCGGCGACGAGTGGGCGCCACCGACCCGCCGGCCGGCCTCCGCCAGAGCGTCGAGCTGCCGGTCGAGCAGACCCCGGTCGATCAGGTCGACCCTGATCCCGCGCACTCCGAGGGCGGGGTTGTCCTCCTCGGTCATCCCGGCGAACGCCAACGGCTTGTCCGATCCGGCGTCCAGGGTGCGGGTGACCACCTTCGCGGTGGGGAACGCCCCGAGGACGCGGGCGTACATCTCGGCCTGCTCGTCGACCGAGGGCTCGGTGGGACGATCGAGGAAGGCCAGTTCGGTGCGGAACAGTCCGATCCCCCCGGCCGGCCCCGCCGCCGCGGCCTCGGCGCCGGCGGCGTCCTGCACGTTGGCGAACAGGCTCACCTCGTGGCCGTCGGCCAGGAC
>NZ_JADDKI010000639.1:0-394 GCF_015356725.1 Dietzia sp. SYD-A1 | reverse complement strand
CGCTCGGGCTGTGCTTCCTCCCGGCGTTCGTCTGCCTGGGAGTCCTGCCCGTCGTCGTGGGTCTGGCCGACGGGATGCTGCCGGGGGTCCTGCCGTGAACCGGCGCCCCGCTCACCGATTCCGGGGTGGACACGCCGCCCCGGTCACCAAGAAGGAGACGCACGATGACCATCCACACCACCTCCCGGATCACCTCCACCCTCCGACGCGCACGCGGCGCCCTGTCGCGTCGGTTCGCCGTGGCGGCCGCGCCCGACGCCGGGATGTCCACGGTGGAATACGCCGTGGGCACCATCGCCGCCGCGGCCTTCGGCGCCGTGCTGTACATGGTCGTGAGCGGCGATTCGATACCCGACGCCCTGGGCGGGATCATCGAGCGCGCACTCAACACCTC
>NZ_JADDKI010000638.1:0-1008 GCF_015356725.1 Dietzia sp. SYD-A1 | reverse complement strand
GTCGTGACCCCGCACAGCAGCGACTCCGCCAGGGCCACCCGGGCGGCGACCCCCACCAGGTCCGGGTCCACGCGGGCGGCGACGTAGGCCTGCCGCATCCGGGCGAGCCAGACCGACATCTCCACACCGCGCGTGCCGGGCAGCGTTCGGAACGCGCTCTGCAGCAGATGATGGTGCGCGTTGACCAGGCCCGGGGTGACCACCCCGCCGTCGGCGTCGAGGATCTCGGCAGGAACAGCGCCGGCAGAAGCAGCGCCAGCAGAATCAGCACCTCCGGCGATCCGCCCGTCCGCGCACTCGAGCGTCGTTGGCTCGGTCGACTCGCGCCCCGGCGACCACACCGCCGAGGCACCCGTGACCCGCAGGACCCGCGCGCTCACGCGTCGGCCCCGATCGGCGTCCGCGCGAACGACCGCATCCACACCCGGTCCGGCGTCAGTGGGATCGAGTCCTGTCGGACCCCCGTGGCCCGCCGGACCGCGATACCGACGGCCGCCGCGACCGGGCAGTAGGGCGCCTCGGACATGGACTTGGCGCCCAACACGCCCTGGGGTTCGACGGTGTCGGCGAAGAACACCTCGGTGCGGGGCACGTCTCCCATCCGCGGCGGGTGGTAGTGACGCAGGGTCGCGTTGGCCACCGCGCCGGTGTCGTCGAGCATCACCTGCTCGTACAGCGCCGCCCCCAACGCCTGGGCGACGCCGCCCTCCACCTGGCCCCGCAACTGCTGCGGGTTGAGGACCCGCCCGGCGTCGACGGCGTGGACGCTCTGCAGCACCCGGACCGTGCCCGTGTCGGGGCACACGGCCACGCGCACCCCCTGGACGGTGAAGGCCGCCTGTCGCCCGAGCCCGTCCGCGGAACCCTCGGCGGACACGGGCAGGTGGGCGCCGGCCCGCAGGAGGTCGGCCACCCGGGTGGCGGCCCGGTGCAGCGCGCGCCCGCCCACCACGGTCCCGGCCGACCCGAACGCCCCGGTGTCGTGGGTGAGCTGCGCGGTGTCCGAGG
>NZ_JADDKI010000066.1:0-25691 GCF_015356725.1 Dietzia sp. SYD-A1 | reverse complement strand
CCGGAACAGCAGTACCAACTCACCGGACCCGCAGTACCGACAAGCCCTATCTGCCAGATGATCTGTAAGAGGAGTTCGGCCCCGCGTGGGCCGAGGTGGACTTAGCCGAACTCGTCGAGGCACAACAGGTCCAGCCGGGCGGAGCGGCCGACCACACGGGACAGTTGCCCGTCGTCGGCGGCTTCGACCAGGTCCTTGACCAGGGCCGCGGTGGTGACGTGCCGGGCTCGGCGTCCTTGCTTGGCTGCCGCGGTACCCAGTGCAATGAGCAGGTGGGCCTTTCCTGTTCCGGAAGTTGAACCTCCCCGGATCTGTCGGAGGGTTCCGATTTGACAAGGACGACTGGATCTCATGGCAGCACCACGAAAGCTCGACGCCGAGACCCGCGAGCGCGTGTTAGGGACGCCTTTCGGAAAGCAGGGTTCTGACGATCGGGTAGCGCGAGGATGAGCATCAGGTAGCGGTGGGAGGCGTCGTGTGCTCGTGTCGGTTCGACGCGTGGCAACCAGGCTGCGCGTGATTCCGAACAGGAGGCACGGTGACTGACTACCGATTGGTGATGTCGCTACTGCTGCAGAACAGGTCCTACCGGGACATCGAGGCGATCGCGGGCTGCTCGCACCGCACGATCGCCAAGGCGAAGAAGGTCTGCCGCGACCACGGGTTGACCGCCGCCGGCCAAGTCGAGGCGCTCAGCAGCGAGGAGATCGACGCCTTGTTCACCGACGGGCGCAAGACACCGTCGGAAGAGTTCGTCGCCTTCGACGTGGCCGCGACCGTGAAGAAGCGCACGGGCAAGAACAAGCTGCCGCTGCGGGTGCTGTGGGCCAACTACCTCGACACCGACGGATCGCCGGGGCAACGGCACTACAGTTATCAGCGGTTCTGCCAGATCGTCGGCGAATACGTCGAGGTCAACGAGCTGACGATGCGGATCACCCACGTTCCCGGGCACACGATGCAGGTCGACTGGGCGGGCACGAAGATGGCGATCTTCGACCCCGTCACCGGCACCAGGACCACGGTGTCGGTGTTCGTGGCCTCGCTGCCGTACTCGGGGATGGTCTTCGCCTGCGGCTGCCTGGACGAGAAGATGCCGAATTGGCTCGACGCGCATTTGCAGGCGTTCGAGTACTTCGGCGGCGCGGCGCAGGTGATCGTCCCGGACAACGCGTCAACGGCGTCGAATCAGATCACTCGTGGCGATCGGGCCCGGGAGGTCAACCGCGAGTATCGGGACTTTCTCGAGTACCACCACACCGCCGCGGTGCCGACGAGATCGGCGGCACCCCGCGACAAGGGCAACGTCGAAGCCGGAGTGAAGGTGGCGACGAACTGGGTGATCGGCCGGCTTGCCGATCGGCGCTTCGCCAGCCTGGACGACCTGAACGAGGCGATCGCCGCCGAGGTCGAGTCGATCAACGACCGGACCCCGTTTCGCGGCCAGAAGACCAGCCGCCGGGAGCTGTTCACCGAGCACGAGAAGTCGGAGCTGATCGCTTTGCCCGAGGCGCGGTGGCAGCCGGTCATCTGGAAGAAATCCAAGGTCAATCGGGATTACCACGTGGAGATCGCCACGGTGAAGTACTCGGTGCCCTACCCCTTCGCCGGCCAGCACGTCGATGTGAAGATCACCGGGCAGAGGTTGACGGTCATGGCGGGCGGGGAGGTCATCGCCTCCCACGCGGTCTCCGGTAAGCGCCACTCGTTCGTCACCGACCCTGACCACGTGCCCGCCCAGCATCTGCAGTCCTCGGACCTGTGGTCGAGGGCGTACTTCGTGCGCCAGGCCCACAAGATCGGACCGAACACCGTCGCCGCGATCAGTGAGGTCCTGGATCGCCAGCGGATCGAGGCGCAGGGCTACCGCTCGTGCCAGAACATCCTCGCCCTGGCCCGCGGCGACAACAAGATGCTGCTCGAGCGTGCCTGCGGCCAACTCGTCTCCGAGACTGCCCGCCGGGCGATCAGCTACACCGCCGTCAAGCAGCAGCTGGCAGCCCTGAGGGCCCAGGCCGCAGCCCGACCCACCACGACCGCGGCACCGCCGGCCACGACGACCCGGTTGGCACCGCCGCCAGGTCAGCGAGATACCACCGGGGCGCATCTGGCCGGACCCGAACAGTTCAGCCTCACCGCCCTCACAGGACGCCCGAGCACGAGCATCGGAACCTCGGGGCAGGAGGAGTCCCAGTGACTGATCGCCATCTCACCGACGCCGACATGCCGTTGTTCACGCAGCTGCGGATGACCGCGTTCGGACAGACCGTCATCGATCTGGCCAACGATCCCGCCTGCGACGAGTGGACCTTCTCCGAGAAGATCTTCCACGCCCTGGACAAAGAGATCACGGCCAGGCAGGAACGCCGGACCCAGAAACTACTCAAGGCCTCCAGATCGCCAAACCCTGACGCCTGCGTAGAAGAGATCCGCTACCTGCCTGACCGCAACGTCAACCGCGAGCTAATCGCACGTCTTTCCAGCTGTCAATGGATCGACGCCACTCGTAATCTCGTCGTGCTCGGCCAGTCCAGCGTGGGCAAGACCTACCTCGCCCAGGCGTTGCTCAACGCGGCGTGCCGAAAGTACTACACCGCGAGGTTCTTCCGGCTCGACGACCTGGCCAACCGGCTCGCCGTACTGGAGCCGACCTCGCAGCGCCGGCTGGACTTCCTAACCGACCTGCACAACTGCGACCTGCTCGTGCTGGACGACTTCCTGACCACCCCGGTGGCGCCGCACACCGCGGCGGAGCTGCTTAACATCCTGGCCGCCCGCGAAGGCCGCGGGTCGACTCTGGTGACCTCCCAGTTCGACCCGCCCGATTGGTACAAGTCGCTCCAAGACGCGGTCATCGCCGAGTCGATCCTTAACCGGATCGTCGCCGGCGCCGAGATCATCGCCCTCGACGGACCCAACATGCGACGACACCTCGCCGCAGCAACGCCGTAACGGTCCGGCGGTCGGACGGGCCGCTATCCGATGCCCGTCCGACCGCTACCCGATCATCAGAACCGCGCTTTCCGAAAGGCGTCCCAAACAAGCGCGCGGTCAGAATGTACCGCGAGCACCTGGCCAACGAGCAGTGCTCCCAGGTCGCCGCCCGCATCCATGTCGGTTCGATTCTGGGCGTGAACCGGCGACCCCTGCGGAAGTGGATCGAGGCGGGATAGATCCCCTCGTCATCGGAGTCGTCCCCTGAATCCGGGGAGCTCAAGCGCCTTAAGAGCGAGGACGCCGAGCTGCGGCGGGCAATTGCGATTCTCAGGACCGCGTCGGCGTTTCTCGCGGCGGCAAAGCCAGGTCGCTCACCTACCTGATCGGTGACTACATCGCCGTCCACTAGATTCGGTTCCCCGGCCGTGCAGACCTGCCGCGTGCGAAACGAGCACGGCATTGGAGATCTCCTCGAGCACCTGCTAGTCTCGCTCGGCCACTCCGTCCACGGCGGCCGAGCGGGATGTCGCCTATACCGCCACGAGGTGTTCTGACTGTTCCACGATCAGCGGGGCCTGCACGGGGTGCTCGAGTTGTGGCCCTGCCTACGTCGGCGGGGTCGCGAGATCGGCCGGGACCAGGTGGCCCGCCTGATGGGCATCTGCGGTATCACCGGAATTGCGCGAGGTAAGCGACGCACAATCACCACCGAGTCCGATCCCTCCGCGGACGGCCTCATGCCGATCTGATTGACCGGCAGCGGAGCACCTCTGCCCGGCCGGCTCAATGGTGGGTCGCCGACTTTAAATATGTATGGACGCTGGCCGGCTTCTGCTACGTCTCGTTCGTCGTGGACGTCTACTCCCGCCGCATACGAGGTTGGCTGGCATCCATGACCAAGCGCTCCGATCTGGTCCCGGCGGCGCTCGAGCAGGCGATACACACCCGTCGACGGGGTACGTTCGAATTCACCTCAACCGGACTCCTCCATCAAAGGGACGCCGGGTCCCAGTACGTCTCTCTAACCTTAACCGATGCGCTCCGCGCGGCCGGGTTGCAGGAGTCGATCCGCCGCGTCGGCGCCGCCCTCGACAACGTCCTGATGGAGTCCAAGATCGGGCAGTAAAAGACCGAACTGATCCTCGTGGAGACCGCCCGAAGCCGGACCGGTCGCAACGAGGTCGAGAGCGAAGGCGCGGACTGGGTTCGATGGTTCAACAACGAGTGCCTGCACTCCGCGATCGAATACCATCCACCCGTCCAACACGAAGAAATGTACCGTTCCAACCAGGCGATCAAACCTCGGGCCACATAATTCAGCACGACCCACCGAGAGGCCCGGTGCGGTTCACAATCTCTACTTCCTTGTGGGATCAGGCCTTGAAGGCTCCCAGGCAGGAAGGATAACCCTATATGTAACCAATGTCAGCGCCGCCAATATAACCAGCTTCAGCCCAGCACGAGAAACATAGGTGAACGTCCCGTTCCATGCAAGGTCCACTAGACCACTGGCGAGTACCAACAGCGCGGCGTAGACGGTTACTGGGACTTCTCGAGCCTCAGATAGTTTCATGAGGCCATCGAGGCCGATAATAATCGCGCCTATAAAGAACGGAGATAGAATCAACCCAGCCAAGCCGAACGAGTAATAGCTCTCCCCCCAGACTGACGCAGCATCTGACTGACCAAATTGTACTAGATGAGGCGTGAAGAGTTCCGCGAGTTCGGCGCCAAAGCCGACGGGCTTATTCGGCCAGAGCGCCCGAGGAATCCATACTACCGCAGACGCAAACAAGGTGCCCAGGCCCGCATACTCGATCATTCCGGACTGATCCCATTGAATTAACTGGGCAAATCGAATTAGAGGCGCAATTACGGAGGCAATGCCACTTCCCTCCGCATTCTCGACACCCCTGATATCGGCCGTATACTCCGCACGCCAAATGATCATGTAAGTCAGGACTGGAACGCTCAGAACAATAATCGCAAGCTTTACTCGCCTATCAGGCCAACGGGGTGCGTAACTCGCCGCCACGGCGATTCCGAGCGAACCGAGGACAAGGCGACCAAGCCCAGTAAACATAAACTCGGTATATAGCAAGAAGAAGGCCAGGCAGATCAACCCGGAAACTAGCGCGCTTATAGTGGATCTCGAGGCGCACACGGCAAACAAGACTAAGAGCGTGAACGCCAGTTCTCGGGTACCAAATGGCAGCGTTAGGCCGCTGGCCACCGCGCCGTAGAATAGAATATTTCCCAGAAAAAGAACCCACGTGGCTACTGTGAGACGATCGGAAGTTCGAAAAGAAGAACGTTCAAAGCTTGGCCGTGCCGTTAACGGAATAAGAATACCGAAGGTGACAACCTGGGACAAGAGCGCAGCCGAGCAGGCGAGGAGCAGGTAGTGGGATGGCACATCAAACGGTTCGTAGTACGAATAAAGGGCCGGAAAAAAGACAAAAAGAGCTGTACCGAAAGCGAAAATTGCGCCGGCCGAAATCCTATTGA
Organism: Dietzia sp. SYD-A1; assembly: GCF_015356725.1. Classification (NCBI taxonomy): domain Bacteria; kingdom Bacillati; phylum Actinomycetota; class Actinomycetes; order Mycobacteriales; family Dietziaceae; genus Dietzia; species Dietzia sp. SYD-A1. The sequence goes on along the minus strand of NZ_JADDKI010000066.1, from coordinate 20,246 downwards.
CGCCCTGTTGCCAAAATTGCACCGCGGAATGAAGTATGCCGACTACCCCAAGGCATGCAACGCCGGCGGCCTCTGAGACTGAATACGCGACAAAATGCGAGAATGCTAGCCCGATCAGCCATAGAATAATTGCACCGACGGAGGCCTCAACGAGCTTTCCATCTTTTCCATCTCTGAACTGTCCCGTCCCGTTTGTGCCGCGTACTCTCTTCGATTTAATCACGATCGCACCACCTAAGTTGTCACAGAGGTAACGTTTGCATGCTGAAGCTGTGTTCGGATACTTCCCCCGGCCAAGTCAGGTTTCGCGCTGACTTAGCTTCTCCTCCTTCAGGTGCTCGACCAAAAGGAAAGTGCACACTATGAAGAGGCCCAGGACGGCGTTTATTATCATGCACCAGGCCACAACAATGAAATTACCAAACTGTGGCGCAGCAATTGCGACCGCAAGCGTTCCCCCAGTGGAAATGACCCGGTTCACGGTAATGCCCAGATTTGCGCGGCGTGATCGAAGCACATTCACTAACACGCCGCGAACCCCTTGGATCGCGTATTCCAAACCCATTATCGGGAGTACCAGACTTGCAAGTTTCCAAGTGTCGCCCAGTAGCAACGATCCATAGCGATCGGGTAGCCACAACCCTACCGAGCCCATCACCAAGGCGATAGTGGCCAGACCGACTGAAAGCGGAATAAGTGAGCGAATCGAACGCGACACTGGGCCACCGTCTCTCACTAACTGCGGCACAAGGACCATCGCGACGCCAGAAACTAGAGTGTTGTAAGGGCCTAATATGGTTCCCGCACCTCGTATAGCTGCGACCTCCACGGTTCCTAGAAACAGCCCCAGTAAGCCGACATAGGTTACCGTGGTCAGAGCGAGAACAATCGAGTCGAAACTAAACGCCCTACGCTGTATAATATCCGCTCTTATCCAAGCGCAGAACCCCTTGAATCTAGGCTTGATTCCCAAACGCGGCCAAGCGATGACGATGGCCATAGCAGATCCAGCCCCCCAAAGACCCAGAACTTGGGGCGAGGTGATGACGTTTGTCGATACAGCTGTGCCGTAGATCGCCACCGAGACAATGAACCGGATACAATCCGACAGTAGGGCCGTGCCAGGGGTTTTAGCAGCGCTGCAAGAATACCGAAACGTGTCTTGGGCTAGTATGAACGGCATGCAGACTGCCGCGGCTAGCCAAATCTTTGAACCAGTTGCTAACCCAATCGCTGCAATAGCAAGTGCGAGTGTGGAACCTAAGATAAATGCCGCAGGTATCGCTCGAGAAATCTCTTCCCTAAGCAGGACTTCGTCATCTGAAGCTATAGAAATCATCATGCCGAAAACCCCACGACACGAGATAGTTGCTGCAGTTATCGCGGCAACCGCCATGGCCACTTCGCCGAACTCCGCCGCGCCGCCCACTTGCGCGCAAGCCAGTACGCCGATAACGTTCGCAAGGCTAGTCAGCCCCTGACTTGAGAAGCCCAAGATTGCGGGTGCGGATCTTGCCATTTTCACAGCTTCGACTCCTGGCCGATTGAACTAGTTGTATCAGGCAAGCCGTGGCCCGGATGGATTCACGGTATATTTAACGATCAACTAGGGAGCATCTCGAAGACTGACGGTGCAGTTGCTTTCTCCCGCCACTTCTCGTAAGCTTCTCCAGCTCGATGGCACCTATTCTTCAGCTGTAAACTGGATTGAGTCGCCCACTCGTCAACGACTCTTGCCCATTCTTCTGGAGTATTGTCGTATATTATAGACCCGCCACCCTGCTCTATCGTAGAGGTGAACGGGGTTACGTCAGCTGCAACCACCGGGCACGACGCCGACATGCTTTCTGCAACGGTGTGGCCAAAATTTTCATGGTAAGTCGGAAACAGGAATACATTGTAGGAGGAAAATGTTTCGCGGACCGCTTCATGCGGCAGATCGCCCCGGAACTGAACTCTCACGTTAGGGGGCAGTTTACCGGCCTCTTCGAGAACTCTCTTCTCATATCGGTTATCTTCAAACTGTCCGTAAATGTCGAATGATATTGTTTTCTTGGCAAACTGGAGCCCTTTCACCAATTCTAGCAATCCTTTCTTCTCTGCCAATCGGCCTACATATACGGCAGATAGCCTATTCTTTTGTTTTTCGGCCTTGTTCTCTGCGCTTCTAGCTGGAAGCTTCACCTCGTTCTGCCTCACGAAGACCTGAGCGCCGGGAAATTGGCGCTGAATTTCTTCTTTCTCGCGCACGCTTGAAGCGTGCCAGAAAACCGTATCGTAGATTGCGCTCTTCCTAGCCAGCATTAGGAACGCCTTTTTTTTGACCGCCCGTATTGATAATGCCCCATCCCCTAGCTCCCCGCGGGGAGCTATTAGTATCGTGTACTTTCTTCTCGAAAGTACCAATACAACTATCGGAATGATAGAGAACCACATCGAAAACAAGCTGTTAAGGTAGACGACGTCAGCAGGCGTCTTAAGAATTTCACGACACAATCTACGTCTGCCGCGCCACGATCGGGGGTTTGCGTAGTAAACGGCCACTCCGCCGACATCTGTCCACGACCCGCGCGGGACGGGAAGTGACTCCACAGAACCTAGGTCTCTGTCGCTAGTAAGGACGGAGATCTTCACTGAGTCGCGATGCTCAACCGCCATTGCCTCGATCGTTCGTATCGGCCCACCGCCTCGGAACGCCGGAACGTAGTACGCATTCAATGCCAGAACCCGTATCAACTGGTCTGATCCTTTCGACGACTCTAGTGCGATACATGATCACACCAGCGGCACAGCTTGGGGCTCAGAACGCCCCACGGCCGAGGGCGCGGTACTTCCAACCTGCGGCGCGCCAGCGCTCGGCGGGCATACAGTTGCGCCCGTCTAGTAGTACCCGTCCACGCGCCACTTCTGTGACCGCGAGCGGGTCCAGCTCGATGAACTCGGGCCATTCGGTGGCCACCAACACAACGTCCGCGCCCTCGCAGGCAGCCAGTGCAGTGTCGGCGTAGGCCAAGGTCGGGAACAGTGCGCGAGCATTTCCCAGGGCTTGCGGATCGTGAACCACCGCACTGGCGCCTTTTAGCGAGAGCATTCCCGCTACGTGCAGTGCCGGCGAGTCCCGCACGTCGTCCGAATGGGGCTTGAAGGCCGCGCCCAACACCGCGATGCTCTTGCCAATAAGTGTCCCTGCACACGCCTCGACAGTCACCTCGACCATTCGCTCGCGCCTGCGCATGTTGATCGAATCGACTTCACGGAGGAACGCCATCGCCTCGTCCGCGCCCAGCTCTCCGGCCCGCGCCATGAAGGCCCGGATGTCCTTGGGCAGACAGCCGCCACCGAAACCCAGCCCCGCGTTGAGGAATCGCCGCCCAATCCGCGGATCCATTCCGATCGCATCAGCCAGCACTGTCACGTCGGCGCCGGAAGCCTCACATACCTCCGAAACCGCATTGATGAAACTGATCTTGGTCGCCAGGAACGCGTTCGCTGCAACTTTGACTAACTCGGCCGTGGCCAAGTCCGTCACGACCACTGGGCACGGATTCGAGGCCAGGATCGGCGCGTACGCCTTCTCCAGCGCGACCCTGGCAAACCCTTGCGACCCCTCTCCGTCGGCCAGGCCGATGACGATCCGATCCGGGGTCAATGTGTCGGCCACGGCGAACCCCTCGCGCAAGAACTCCGGATTCCAAACCACCTCCACCCGCACGCCGTCGGGTGCGTGCGAGTCGGCGATTTCCTGCAGGCTAGATGCCGTGCCTACCGGCACCGTCGATTTGCCCACCACCACCGCGTCCGCAGACAGTAGAGGCGACAACCGCGCGATCACATCCTTTACATACGAAGTGTCCGCAGCAAACTCACCCTTACGCTGAGGAGTCCCAACCCCGATGAAGTGCAGATCGGCGAACTCGGCGGCCTCACCGTAGTCCATGGTAAACCGCAAGCGTCCTGAATTAACGTGCTGCATAAGGATCTCTGGAAGACCCGGCTCGTAAAACGGAACCTCACCGCGCCGCAGCCGCTCGATCTTGGTCTCATCTACATCGACCCCCAGAACCTCGTGGCCTAGCTCTGCCATACAGGCGGCATGTGTGGCACCCAAGTACCCGACCCCGAACACGGTCATTCGCAAACTAATCATCCTTGCAATACAGTGAATTACGAGACGTAGAACCGACTCGTTAAGGACAGTTTTTCACTCATAGGCATACTTGTTTAGCCACCATTTGACCTGATCTCCCGACAATTTCATCAGCTCGTCTTTCGCCGGTAGCCGGAGTGGCGACACCCTCACCCCCGAAAGCGCTTCGTGCTTTTCGCCAAAGATAGGGGATTCCGTGTCATCAAAAAGCTCTTCCGCCATCTTTTCGTTCTCCCGCAGACCGGTATAAACAATCTCCAAGTTTTTCCCAGACTGCTCTATCAGGGTCTTAGCAACGTCCGCAATCCGGACCGGCTCACCCATGTCTAGGACCATTGTCTCTCCGGTCGCGCCAACGACTGCCGCCTGCAAAACTAATTGACACGCCTCTGGAATTGTCATGAAAAATCGATTAACTTCCGGTGCAGTCACCGTTACTGGACCGCCGTCCTTAATCTGCTTTTCGAATACTGTCAGAACCGAGCCCCGTGAACCAAGCACATTTCCGAAACGAACGGAGACGAACTTCGCGTTTCTTACTTCGATTGCCTTCTGGGCCGTTAATCGTTCCGCTACTCTCTTACTCGTGCCAAGGGCCGAACAAGGATTTGCTGCCTTGTCTGTTGAGATATTGACAAACGTCTCGACTCCGCAGATTTCGGCAGCGTCCAGAAGGTTCTGCGTACCAAGCACGTTGGTCTTAAGGGCTTCAACTGGATAATGCTCCAACAAAGGCATGTGTTTGAGAGCAGCCGCGTGAAAGACGATCTGCGGTCGGCGTTTTGCAAAGATATCGGCGATCGCCTCAGGGTCACGAATCGACGCGAGAATCGTGTCTTCGCCATCGAGCATCGCCTGGTCTTGGATGGAGAGCTGCACTGCGTGCAGGCCGGATTCGTCCCGGTCGAGCATCATCAACTCCCCGGGCCGGAACCGCACGAGTTGGCGGCACAGTTCGGACCCAATGGACCCGCCGGCACCCGTCACCAGCACTCTTTTGCCGCGAATGTACTCAGCGATCTGGGTTTGGTTCAGCCGTGCCGGAGCCCTGCCGAGGAGATCAGTGACGTTGATGCTGCGAAGTTCGTCGGCAGCCACGCGGGCTCTCATCATCGAATCGATCGGGGGCAGCACGAGCACGTGTAGCCCTGCTTCTTCCGCTCGATTGCGGATGTCGACCAGTTCCTCTCCGGGCAGACTGGGGACTGCCACCAGAAGCGTCCCAGCCCCAAGTCTGTGCGCGAAGTGGGCGATATGTTCCCTCGTCCCGCGTACTCGGATTCCGTCGACGACCAGACCTTGTTTGGCGGGGTCATCATCCAGAATCGCCACAGGCCGGAATTTCGACACGGGGGACCGACGGAGCTGACCCACCAGTTGTCGGCCGCCGTCCCCGGCTCCGAACACCAACACGGGCTCGGCTCCTGCCGCGGCCCCGGCGCCGAAGAGTTCTTTGCGACGCACCAGCGACCTCAGAACCAGGGCGGCAAGGATCGTGAACGCCCCCGCGACAAGCGGTGTAGACCGTGGCACACCCTCGTACTCGCCGCTCAAGACGTGCCCGGCGAACACCAGGAGAGAAGCACCGGCGAACACCAGGATCAGAACGCTGGTCTCGAGCAGGCTCCCGGGAATGAAGCGCCCCCGGTAGAGGCCGACCAGCCACCCAGCCACCCAGCTCAGGGCCACTACCCCCAACAGCACCAGGTAGAACCGGGACATCTCGAGAGTCATAACTAGCTGATCGACCGAGAAGTCGTACCTCATCCACAGCGCGGCCATGAGCATGATCGCCCACAGCACGGCATCGATCGGCATCCAGGGGGAGAATGCCAATCTGCCGACGCCACCCACCGGGCGGCGGCGACCGATAAGCCTAGCGCTGCGAGTCATCTCCGGTCCTCGGTCCAGTTGCGCACACAGTCCACCAGGAAATCCATCACGCCTCCAGGGCGGAATCAGACTTGCCCGACGAGTAGTAATACGAATCGTAGTAGCCGCTCGCTCCCTTCTTGGCGGGCTTGTTCGCCACCGTCACGATGCCCAGCAGGGTGGAATCGGCCTTCTCCAGGTTGTCCACGGCTTGAATCAACTGATCGCCTGTCGTGCGATGCGTACGCACCACGAGCAGGGCCCCGTCAGCGATGCGGGCGAGAAGTGCACCGTCGGTCACAGGTAGCAGCGGCGGAGAGTCGATGATCACGTAGTCATATACGTCTCGAAGATCTTGCAGCAGCTTCCGCGCCATCTCCGAAGCAATGAGCTCCGAGGGATTGGGCGGCAGCGGTCCACAGGCCAGTAGGTCCACACCCTCGTGTCGCGTTTCTTGGACCACGTCCGCAAAGTCTGCTTGGCCGGAGAGAATGTTGGTGAGGCCCACTCTGTCCGGCATGGACATGTAGCTGACCACCAGCGGCCTTCGCAGGTCCGCCTCGATCAGGAGAACTCTGTTTCCCGCCTCGGCGAGAGCGAGTGAGAGGTTGATCGCGGTCTCGGACTTTCCCTCCATAGCCACCGAGGAGGTGAGCACGATGACGCGCGGGGGGTGGTCGACGTTGAGGAACTGGAGGTTGGTTCGCAGTCGACGGAAACTCTCGGCTGCCGGGGAATGCCCCTCGCGGAAGGGCACGATGTGCTCAGCCCCTCCCTCCTTGTCCTCGTTCTTACGGAACGGGATCGACCCGACCACTGGCGTGCCGGCGAGCTCTTCGATGTGTTCCTTGGTCTTCACCCGGCGATCAAGGGCGTTGACGAGGAGGGCCAGCCCCACTCCCGCCAGCAGGCCCAGTACGAGGCCGATCGCCACGTTCTGCTCGGTGTTCGGCGCCACTGGGGAGGACGGCAGCGCGGGGGGGTTGACCACGGTGAGCTTGGCCAGCGCTGGGCCACCGCCATCGGGAATTTCCAGGCGGTTGATGGCCTCGGGAAGGACCTCGCCGTATCCCTGAGCCATTCGGAGGGCTCGATCGGGATCGGTATCGGTCACAGAAACGTCGAGAAGTACTGTCCTGTTACCGGCGGATGCTGTCGCTGCCCGGGCGACGGCCGCCGCACTGAGATCCACTCCCGAGGCGTCCACAACCTCCTGAGCGATGTCGGAACTCTTAACCAGCTCCGCGTAGGACTGGACGCGCTGCTGGGCACCCAGAGATCCCTGGTAGGCCGCAGAGGCGGAATCGCCCGCGGAGACCGTGACGTAGAACTGGACCCTCGACTGGTACGTAGGCGTCGTCAGCAAGCTCAGCCCCAGTGCGAGCAGCCCTCCAACGAGTGTGGCTGCCACGATCACGATCCAGCGGGCTCGCAGTACGGACAACAGGTCCCGCAGATCCACTCCAGGGTCCTTTCCTCGACGCAGTGACAGTCGTGACCCAGCTCAACTGACGCGACTCGGGCCAACCGCTGACACTACTTTGCTGAGGCAGTGCTCAGCATCCTTCGTTCACAGGATAAACATGGCTTCACCAACGACGCGCTTCGTGGGCGATCGCTCCTCCCTCAATGCGACCTCAGATCAGCTCCGTAGTCTCACTCTTGTGAGACGTCGACCCCGCCGCCGCCGAGCAACGCTTGTTGCCACGACACTCTTTGTGCTGGTAGCGGCGGTGGCGGGCCTCTCCGCCGGCAGCGCGGTACTCCACCCGCGAGTCGACTCGCCCGACCGGGTGGACGCAATCGTCGTGGTCGCGGGGGCTAACGACGACCGATATGTGTACGCCCGTCATCTTGCCGAGGAGGGCGTAACAGACCGGATACTTGTCTCCCGCCCACCCAGTTCCACCGGGGCCTACGCAGGCCTTCTCGACGCCTACTGCGCCTCAACTCCAGTCCGCACCAGGGACGGGCGCGACATCGACATCGAATGCTTTGCACCCGACGTCGACACCACCGAGGGCGAGACCACCGCGGCCACCCGCATCGCCCGCGAACGGGGGTGGAATTCGCTCCTCGTGGTGACGTACTGGGGCCACGTGTCGCGAGTCCGGATCTATTTCGAGCAGTGTTTCGACGGCTCCGTGTACGTCACCGACACTCCCCGACCGCTGTCGAAGTCGCGCAAGAACGCTCTCTTGCACGAGACCGGCGGGTACGTGAAGGCGCTCGTGTCGCCCGCCTGCTGACCCTGTCAGTAGGGTGGGAATCTGCTGATAAAAGGCGAATCGCCAGCGGCCGTGGAGGGGGGTCCGACGGCCGCCAGCGACTCTGTCGCACGATGCACGTCCGCGACCGGGGGTGGTCAGCGTAGACCGCGCATCGAGGCGCAGTCGGCGGCAACGTGAGGGGGGTCAGTGTTGCCTCCGACTGAGAACCACTATAGGAACCCCACGCGCACTCCACAACCGTCAGCTAACGGCCGACAGCCCCGGTCAGGCGGATTCCCTCTTGTGCTTCGTGCGTCACCTCTCGGCCAAGAACCAGCGACTCCCCCACGGACTGCACATACGGGTACTCGTCGCCGAACAGAAGCTGATCGGCCTTGGCCCGCCGGAAGTAGTGGTGCAGCGGATGCTCCCAGGTGAATCCGATTCCGCCGTGCACCTGGATCGCCTCCTCCGCTGCCGTCATCGCCGCTCGCGAGGCCAGCACGCGCGCCGCCGCGGCGCGGACGGCCAGTTCTGTCCCTCCCGGCTCGGCAGTACCTGACTCGTCACAACCCCGCTCGGCGCCATTCGACGCGTCGAGCACCGTGACCTCAGCCAGCTCGATGGCCACGAGGAGGTCGACGAGCTTGTGCTTGATCCCCTGGAAGGAGCCGATGGTCCGCCCGAACTGCTGACGCGTCCCGGCGTACTCCACCGCCATCTCCAGGCACCGCCGCGCGAGGCCCACCTGCTCCGCTGCCAGGGCGATGAGGACGCGTGAGCGCACCTCCTCGAGACGCGACGCGACATCCGGTCCCGAGATGCGGCGCGCCGTCGCCCCGTCGAACTCGACGGTCGCGAGCTGGCGCGTGCCGTCCAGTTGCTCGCCGACCGACCGCCGCACGCCGGGCGCCGAACCCTCGACCAGGGCGAGTTCGGTGCCGTCGGGGCCGTGTGTGACGACGACGAGGAGTTCCGCGCTCTCCCCGTCCACGACCGCGTGCTGTACCCCCGTCAGGCTCAGTTCCCGCTCCCCCGCGACCTCACCGCGGATGGCCGAGGTGACGATCCCCGGCCCGCAGACCAGGGCGGCGGTCCGCGCGCCCGACACGATCCCGGGCAGGAGCTCGGCGCGCGTGTCCCGGTCAGCGGCGTCGAGCAGCGCCAGGCCGGCCATGACCACCGACGAGAAGTACGGTGCCGAACCGAGCACGCGGCCGAGACCCGTCATGACCACGGTCAGGTCCCGGAACGTGCCGTCGGCGCCACCCGTGGCCTCGGGGAACGGGATCTCGGTGAGCCCGAGCTCACGGATCGACGGCCACGCGTCGTGCCCGGGCTCGATCCCCGACCACACATCATCGAGCGTCTCGGCCAGGTCCTTCTGTTCTGTGCTGAGGTTGATGGGCATGTCCGCCTCCTACCGGGGCTCGCGCGGCAGTCCGAGCCCGCGCTCACCGATGATGTTCCGCTGGATCTCGTCCGAACCGCCGGCGATCCGATAGCCCGGGGCGCCCAGCAGATGCTGGGTCCAGGCGAACGTGTCCGCCTCGCCGGTGTCAGCGAGGATCCGGTGGCCGAGGAACGACGCCGCCGCGTCCCCCACCCGCTTGAGGTTCTGGGTCCACACGAGCTTCCCTATCGACCCCTCGACGCCCGGCACCGCGCCGGCCTGTTCCAGCTCGGCGTACCGGGCGACCAGCAGGGCCTGGGCGCGCTCGTAGAGGTGGGATTCCGCGATCCGTCCGCGGACCTCCGGTGCCCCGGTGATGCCCAGCGAGGTCGCCAGCCGGATGAGGTCGGCCGTGTTGCCGCCGGCATCGACGATCCCCGCGCTGGACTGACGCTCGAAGCCGAGGGTGGTCAGCGCGACCCGCCAGCCGTCGCCCACCTCGCCCACCCGGTACTCGTCCGGCAGCACGACGTCGGTGAGGAACACCTCGTTGAACGTCGATCCGCCCGACATCTGCCGGATCGGTCGCACCTCGACGCCCTCGAGGTCCATGGGGACCATGAACGCCGTCATGCCCTTGTGCTTGGGTGCGGCCGGGTCCGACCGGGCGATGAGCAGACCCCACTCGGAGAACTGCGCGCCCGAGCTCCACACCTTCTGGCCGTTGACGCGCCAGCTCTCCCCGTCGCGGACAGCGCGCGTGGAGAGCCCCGCGAGGTCCGATCCCGCGCCCGGTTCCGAGAACAGCTGGCAGCACAGCTCGTCCGTGCGGAGGAACGGGCGGATGAACCGCTCCTGCTGCCAGTCGCTGCCCAGCTCGAGGAGTGTCGGCGCCACCAGCTCGACCGTGACGAGGATGTTCTCGTGCCGCTCCGGGGTGAGGTACTCACGCTCCACGCCCGCGTAGATCCGCTCGTGGCTCGCGGTCAGCCCCCGGCCGCCCCACTGCGGGGCCCACGTCATGGCGCCGAAGCCGGCGTCCACCCGCTCGGCCTGCCACGCGCGTCCCTCATCGATCAGGGCTCGCTCGTCCTCGTGGCCGAGGTTGTGAAAGATCGAGTACTTCGGGGCCTGCTCTGCCGCGTCCCGCCGGGGCAGGCGGGAGTCGAGCCAGGCGCGACTCGCGGCCTCGAACGCCCTCAGGTCCTCGGCGCCGTCCTGCCCAGTCTCCGCGGGGATCACTGTCGCCGTCATGTGGTCACTCCCTTCATCGCCGCGAGCCGCTGCTCGACGGCGGCCGTGGAATCCGGATGTTCGGAGAGCCGGACGGTGTAGGACTGCTCGAGCTCGTACCCGCTCCGGATATCCATCCCCTCGCACCCGTTGAGCGACTGTTTGGCGAGCGTCAGGGCATACCTGCTCCTGCTCGCGATCACCTCGGCGCGCTCGAGCGCCCTGTCCCTCAGCTCGGCATGGGGCACGATCTCGATCGGCGCACCCCAGCTCCGGAACGTCGCGGCGTCCACGGCCTCGGCGGTGAAGAACATCCTGCGCATGGCCTGCTCGGGAAGCATCCGCGCGGTGAACCGGCCTCCGCCGAGGACCCCGACCTGCATCTCGGGCAGTCCGAAGGTCGCGCGGTCCGAGGCCACCACGAGGTCGGCACTGGCCGTCAGCCCCATCCCACTGCCCAGTGCCGGACCGTTGACCGCCGCGATCACCGGCAGCCTGCACTCCATCACGGCAAAGAAGGCGCGGCGGGCGTCACGCATGGCGGCATCGCCGTTCCCGCCGTCCATCGTCCGGAACTCGTTCAGGTCGTTGCCGGCGCAGAAGACCCTCCCACGGCCGGTGAGGATCACCGCGCGGTACGACTCGTCATCGGAGAGCGCGTCGAAGGTCTCGGCGATCCTGCGGTAGGCGTGACCGTCGAGCGCGTTGACCTTGCCGCGCGTCAACTCGACCAGCGCGATGCCCTCGCGGACCTCGGTGACCGTCACCGGATCCGCGACCGCGGTCCTCGTCGTCGTGCTAGTCGGTGCCATCTCTCTCACCTCTCGTGGACGGCCACGAGACTCGTGGCCGCCATCTGCTCGGGGGCGGTGGATCTGTCCCGCGTGAAGTCACGGAGGGCAAACTTCTGGATCTTCCCGCTGGCCGTCTTGGGCAGGGCGTCCACCACGAACACGCTCTCGGGGACCTTCTGCACGGCGACCCCCCGGTCCACGAGGAACTGCCGCGCCTCCTCCAGCGTCAGGTCGGCCCGGTCACGGGTGACGACGAAGGCGCAGCCCCGCTCCCCGGTGACGGGATCCGGGCCGGCGACCACGGCGACCTCGACGACCAGCGGATGCTCGCTGAGCTGGTTCTCCACGTCGTGTGTGCTGATCTTCTCGCCGGAGCGATTGATGATGTCCTTGATGCGCCCGACGATGTGGATGCCGCCGCGCTCGTCGAAGCGGGCGAGGTCGCCGGTGCGGAAGAACCCGGCCTCGGTGAAGGCGTCGTGGTTGAGCGCGGCGTCGAGGTAGCCGAGGAAGGTGTCCGGGCCCCGCCACAGGACCTCGCCGACCTGACCGGTCTCCACTGCTCGGCCGGCCTCGTCGGCGATGACCACCTCCGTCGGCGCCAACACCCGGCCGTCCGAGTACTTGCGCAGCTCCGGGCCGTCGGCCAGGTTTGCCGAGGTCACCGAGGGCCCCTCGGTCGCGCCGTACATCCGGGTGATCGTCCCGAGCCGCTCGTCCGCCTCCGTGACGAGCGCATCCGGGATGTCCGCTCCCCCACAGATGATGTAGCGGATCGACGGCGTCTCGAGGCCGGAGTCCCGCGCGGCGTCCAGCAGGCCGCGAAGGAACGGGGTCGCGAAGATCATGAAGCTCGCCCGCTCGGTCCGGATCTGCCGCAGGGCCTTCTGCGAGTCCCACACATCCTGGAGGACCACCGGCGCACCGAGCAGGAACGGGAGCGTCAGGGCGCAGTTCACGCCGGTGATGTGGGTGACCGGCGAGGGGTTGAAGATGACGTCCTGAGCGGTGAGCCCGAACGTGTCGATCATCGACCGGTTCTCGAAGACCAGCGTGTTGTGGCTGTGCAGCGCACCCTTGGGGTCGGCGGTGGTGCCCGAGGTGTAGAGCAGGAGGCAGACGTCGTCCGGGTCGGGCGACGGCAGGGCGTGCACCCGGTCCACCTGATCGTCCGTGACCGAGTCGAGCAGGGAGGCCAGCGTCTCGACGCCCTCGCGCCGGTCGGAATCGGTGGTGATGACAAGCTCGAGATCGGGCAGGTCCGGGGCGAGCCCCCGATACATCTCCGCGTAGTCGAACCCCCGGTGGACGCCCGGGATGATCGCCACCCTCGACCGCGCCTGCGTGGCGATGAACGTCACCTCGCGCTCGCGGTAGATCGGGACGATCGGGTTCACCACCGCGCCGATCCGGTGCAGCGCGTGGTAGACGACCACCGCCTCGGTGCAGTTGGGGAGTTGGAAGGAGACCACGTCTCCCGACCGCACCCCGCGCTCGATGAGCGCTGCGGCCAGACGCATCGCGTCCCGGTTGACCTCGGAGAACGACACCCGTCGGTCGCCGTCCACCACCGCGGTGCGCTCGCCCCAGAGGCGGGCCGCACGGTCCAGGTAGTGGTCCAGTGGCCGGTCCTGCCAGTGGCCCGCCGCGCGGAACGCGGCCACGCTGCGGTCGTCGGGCAATCGGGTGGGTCGCATATCTCCTCCTTCGCGAAATGCTTGCCGAATCGGATCGTGTCCCTCTACAGTAACCCACGTCTCCCTAAATATGCACATGTTTTGCCAGGCGACGACTCCCCCAATCCCCCTCACCGAGAAGGTGATTCACTTGACACAAGCTCAGCCCACGAAGCGACGGTCCGTTGCGGCCGCAGGTATCGGAACCGTGGTCGAGTACTACGACCTGACCGTCTACGCCTACCTCGCCGTCGTCGTCAGCCCGCTGTTCTTCCCGAGCGACGACCCCACCGCGTCCCTTCTCGCCAGCCTGGCCGTGTTCGCCTCGGCCTACCTCATGCGACCGATCGGCGGACTGTTCTTCGGGCGCCTGGGCGACCGCTACGGCCGCAAGCGCGCCCTGCTCGTCTCCGTGATCCTCATGGGCGTCGCCACCCTGATCATGGCGTTCCTCCCCACCTACGCGGCGGTCGGCGTCCTCGCCCCGACCTTGCTCGTCATCGCCCGTCTGGCCCAGGGGTTCTCCGCAGGTGGCGAGCTCGGCGGGGCGCTGACCTACGTCTACGAGATCGTCGGGCCCCGGCGTCGCGGACTGGGCGGATCCATCGTCGCGCTCGGCTCCAACACCGGCTTCGCCCTCGCCGCGATCGTCGTGGCCACCACCTCTGCCCTCACCTCCGATGTCCAGATGACGAGCTGGGGCTGGCGGATCCCCTTCATCGCCGGACTGCCCCTGCTCCTGCTGTGCCTCTGGCTCCGGTCGCGCATCGAGGACACCCCCGAGTTCGAGGAGGCCGCCGCCTCCGCCGATCTGGCCAAGTCCCCGTTCAAGGAACTCCTCGCCAGCCAGCCGTTCCAGGTCCTGCAGGTCTTCGGTCTGGGCATCGCCCAGAACGCCACCGGCTACATGGTGCTCACCTACATCGGCATCCACCTCGTCCGCGAGGGCGGATACAGCCAGACCGCGGTCACGTGGACCGCTGCCGGCGTGATCGTGTTCGTGGCCTCCCTCATGCCGATCGCAGGCCTCCTCGTCGACCGCTTCGGCAGCCGCACCATGCTCACCATCGGCCTGCTGTGGGCGGCCGTGTTCGCCTACCCCGCGATGTCGTTGATGACCGGGAACGGGCTCGCCGTCGCCGGACTGGCATTCGCCTTCTTCGCCGTGTGCACGCCGCTCATCCAGGTCAGCACGGCCCCCGTGTTCCCCGAGCTGTTCGACTCCCGGGTTCGCCTCACCGGGGTGGCACTGGGCTTCAACCTCGCGACCGTGGTGGCCGGTGGAACCGCGGCGTACATCGCGACCTGGCTCATCGACCGGACCGGCGACCCCCTGTCACCCGCCTACTTCCTCATCGGAGCGAGCATCATCGGCGGACTGACCCTCCTCACGATCCGAGGGGCGCTGTACAAGGCGTCCGATCTCCCCGAGGTCGACGAGGAGCGCCCCGAGATGGCACCGGCCCACTAGCACCATCAGCACTCCGCGCGCCCGATACGCTGGAGAGCGATGAGCCCCCGAGGATCCGACACCCCCCACCCGCGCGGGCGCAAACTGTCCGCGCGGGTGGGCAACCTCATCGCCGAGAAGATCTTCTCCGGCGGCCTCGTGGAGGGGCATCGTCTCCCCACCGAGAAGGAAATGGTCGAGGAGTACGACGTCGGGCGTACCACTGTCCGGGAGGCACTCCGGCTACTCGAGAGCCGCGACCTGGTGACGGTCAAAGCCGGCATCGGTGGCGGCCCCATCGCCACGATTCCGCAGCTCGAGTCGCTGGGCCAGACGATGAAGCTGTTCTTCCAGATCAACGGCGCGACCATCAGCGACGTGATCGACGTCCGGCTCATGCTCGAGCCGATCGTCGCGCGCGCCGCCGCGGGCACCGTCACCGACCACCAGATCGACGTCATGCAGGGTGCCCTCGACCGAATCCTCGAAGACCCTCACGACCACGACGCCTTCCAGCTCAACAATGCGCTCTTCCAACGCACGGTCTACGACGCGGTCGGCAACCCCGCACTGAAGATCGTCATGGAGACCCTGTGGCTCCTCGTCCGCGACGCCGAGCCGAGTGAACACCCCCTCGCCACCAGGCTGGAGGCGGCCGAACTCCAGTCCGACCTGCTCGACGCGATGCGCCGCCGCGACCCGGACGCGGCCGAAGCCGCCATGCAGGTGTTCGTCGAGCGCTCCGCCCGGTACTACCGCCGCTACCTGGCCGACGTGATCTCCCAGCCCGTGAAGTGGGAGTTGTAGAGGCCGGGGAGTGGGGCTACGCGCTCTTCTTGGCCGGCGCCTTCTTCGCAGTGCTCTTCCTGGCCGAGGAACTCTTTGAGGTCGACTTCTTAGCGGGCTCCTTCTTGGCAGTCGACTTCTTCGCTGCGGCCTTCTTGGCGGGCTCCTTCTTCGTTGCCGTCTTCTTGGCCGAGCTCGAGCTGCTCTTCTTTGCGGACGACGTCTTCTGCGAGTCGGAGTCCTCGTCGTCGTCATCGTCGTCGCTGGCGTCGGCCTTGCCGCCGCGGTCCTTCACGCTCGCGCGCAGGGCGGCGAGCAGGTCGGCCACCTCGTCGTCGCCGTCGTCGTCGCTAGCCTCCTCGCGCTCCTCCACGGTGAACGCCTCCCCGCCGGCGGCCTTGGCCTCGATGAGCTCCTTGAGCTGGTTCTGGTAGTCGTCCTCGTACTTCTCGGGCTCAAAATCCGCGGCCATGGTCTCGATCAGCGAGGCCGCCATCTTGACCTCCTGCGGCCGGACCTTGGCCTCCTTGTCCAGGCCCTCCAGGATCGCCGGGCGGATCTCATCCGGCCACAGCAGCGTCTGCAGCATCAGCACGTCCTTGTAGACCCGCAACGCACACAACCGGGTGCGGTTACGCAGCGTGAACGTGCAGATCGCCAACCGGTCCGTGGACTCCAGCGCCTCCCGCATCAACACATACGCCCGGTTGGAGCGTGACGCCGGCTCCAGGAAGTAGGCGTTGTCAAAGGCCACCGGATCCACCTGGTCGGCCGGGACGAACTCCGTCACCTCGATCTCGTGGTTCTGTTCCACCGGCAGCGACGCCAACTCATCTTTGGTGAGGATCACCGTCTCGCCGTCGTCGGACTCGTACGCCTTGGCGATGTCGGAGTACTCGACCTCCTCGCCGTTGTCGTCCCGCACCCGCTTGTAGCGGATCCGCACCCCGTCCTTCTTGTCCACCTGCCGCGCGCGCAGATCGTGGTCCTCGGTCGCCGAATACACCTTGACCGGCACGTTCACCAGACCAAAGGAGACCTCGCCCTTCCAGATGGATCGCATGGGGAGAGTATGCGCCAGACGGGCGGGTGGCGCTTCCGAAAAGTCGCGGCTTGGCAGCTGCCGTGTGCGGTTAGAGCGCAGGAGAGCCCTCCGGCCACTTAGGTTCGCACTACAGTCGGGCATAAGCCGAGCGACTCGGGCGTCGAAGCTTCAAGCCGCGAGTCGCACGGCACACTTACTTGGTCCTCAGGCCGCTTTCGCACCGCGCACCCGGGCCTTACGGAAGCGTGAACCTCAACCACGAAGGAGAAACGCCATGAACGACGCGCCAGATGGACGGCCTCAAGAGAGTGTTCAGGGGTCTGGCCATTTCAATAAATCGGTAGACTCGCTTGATGTACCACCCCCTCCGGTTACGAACGATCCTCCCGCAACGCCGCCGGACGAAAAAAACAGCGGAAGTGGAGCAGCCACTACGCTTTTTGACGATTTCCCGGACTAATTATGGCGCCGACGTCGTGGCTCACTCTCGCGTTTTTCTTCGCATTCTTTGCGCCAGGGATTTTCTTTGACCTTCTTCGCAACAAGAAGCTTCCCAATCGCGATGAATCGATAGCCCGTGAGTCAACCCGCGCAATTCTAGTATCCACGTGGTGCTCAGCTGTTTCCATCGCAATCGTGGCTATTATCGTCGCAATAGTCCGAGCGCTGAACCAGGAGCTCCTGCCGAGCCCGAGGGAAACCCTAGGTGCCGATAAGGGCTTTATCCTCGACAATTTTGTTGCTCTAGCGCCGCTTTCCGCCTCCTTCGTAGTATTCTCCCTCATTACCTCCTGCCTGACTTACAAGATTGCGTACCGCAATGAACCGGGCAGAATCAGCCAGCAATCGACATGGACCAAAGCGTTTAGAGGGGACGCCCCTGAAGGGTCATATCCACTGGTGCGCGTTAAGATGACCAGCGGCACAGGTTGGACTGGCCGCATTGCCCATTTCTCTCCTGACCTGAGTCGAGATGATCGAGAACTAGTTCTTGCACCGCCTCTATCAACCAAGAGCGGGGATAATGTCCGCGAATTGGCAAACTGGGGCCGAGTCATCCTGCCCGGCGATCAAATCGAGTCAATTTCCGTGCAATACAAGCTCAAGTCCGCCCAACACCCGGATCCTTAAGACCCTGCGGAGGCAAGAACTGGTGCGCAAGATGACGATGCAGGTTTGAGCTGGTGGCGGCGGCGACGCCGGAGGACCTGAACGTCAACAGATTGCAGAGTGTGAGATTCTGGATGCGCCTCAGACCTCACAGCCCGAACTATTCTCGGTGTGGCACCTGTTCCCCCAAGTGATTCTAACTCAGGACGCGACCGCTTGATTGGCTGCGCGAACCCTCTAGCGTGTCTAGCCAATGTGGGATCACAGCATTCGCGCGCAACCCTCGGCGAGATGTCAGGCGAAGGACGTCGCGCTCGGAGTAGTGAGCTAACCGCAACGGGGCTCGGGGCAGCCGGACCAGGCGCCCCCGGCCGGTCCGGGCGCACCTGGAATGCTGGTCCCCGTGCCCGCCGACGTCGCTCCGCTCCTGCTGATCGTCGCGGCGGCGGCCGTCATCCTGGGCACGGTCCTGCAGCGGGTCAGCGGGATGGGGGTCGGACTGGTGGTGGCGCCCACCCTCGCGCTGCTCCTCGGGCCCGTCGCCGGGGTGCTGCTGACCAACCTCACCACCACCGTCTCCGCCGTGCTCATCGGCATCACGCTGCGCCACGACATCGACTGGCAGCGGTACATCCGCCTCGCGCCCCTGATCGTCGTGGGGTCCGTCCCCGGCGCACTCCTGGTGGGCGCCGCCGACCGCAGCTCGCTCGAGGTGATCATCGGGACCGTCCTACTGGCCACCCTCCTCACCACGGCCCTCGTGCGCATCCCGCCGGTGAGCGGCGCCATCCCCGCCGCGATGGCCGGCACCGCCGGGGGATTCCTCAACACCGCCGTGGGCGTGGCCGCGCCCGCGATGCTCGTCTACGCGCAGGCGACCAACTGGCAGCAGCGCTCCTTTGCCGCGACCCTGCAGCCGATCTTCTTCACGATGGGTTTGACCTCGGTCATCACGAAGGTCGGCCTGGGCGCCGCGCCGATCTCCGGACTGCCGCCGCTGCCGGTGATCGGACTCGTGGTGGCCATGGTGCCGATCGGCCTCCTCGTCGGCGGACTCGTCGCGCGGCGGGTCACCGCGGAGGCCGGTCGCAAGGTCGCCGTGGTGGTGGTGACCGCCGGCGCCCTGCTACTCCTGGCGCGCGGGGTCGGGGGCATGGCCGGGCTGTTCTAGGCGGGGCCTTCTAGTCGGGCCCATCCAGGCGGTGGCTCAGCAGGTGATAGCCCAGCAAGTGATAACTCAGCGCCTTGCCGTGGCCGTCTAGCACCGGCGACCCGGTCACCCCGCCCCCCAGCGCGCCGGGCAGGACGAACACCAGGGCACGCACCCCGGGCAGCAGCCGCCGCACCACGGGCCCGGTGAGGTCCAGCGCGTAGTGGGCGGCCACGGCCTCCGCGGTCAAGGCGCCCGCGAGCAGGTCGTACGCGCCCTGATCCCGGGCCAGGACGTCGAGGATGAGGGTGTCCCCCTTGTCCCCGGTGCGGACGTCGGCGTAGCTGTCGACGGTGCTCATCAGGCCTCCTCGATGCTGACGTGGGTGTGGACCAGGGCGCGGGGCAGGGTGCAGGAGCGGATGGCCAGCACCTCCTGCACGTGCTTCCGGGCGCCACCGCCGGCGGCCGGGCCGTTGGTGTACAGCGACTCGACCTCCCAGCCCACCGCCTCGGCGGCGATCCGGTCCGGGACGCGGGCCGCCACCCGCAACCGCACCTCGACCGGGTCGCCGGCCTCGGCCAGACCTCGGAAGGCGGCTCCGGCGCCGATCAGTTCCACCAGCACGGACTGCTCGTCCAGACCGTGGACGTCGACCAGGCGGCGGCGCACGATGTCCGCGGCCAGCTCGGCGCGGTCCAGGGCGCGGGGCCCGGCGTAGCTGATCTGCCCCTCCCCCAGCCAGCCACCGCGAAAGCCCAGGGTGACCTTGAGCTCGTCCGGTCGCGCCGTCCCGTCGCCGCCGGTGACCTGCACGCGGTCGGGGCCGACCTGGTCGAGAGTCACGCCGGAGAAATCCGCGACGACGTCGGGGGTGACGTAGGCCGAGGGGTCGCCCACCTCGTACAGCAGCTGCTCGGTCACGGTGCGGGTGTCGATGAGCCCCCCGGAGCCCGGCAGCTTGGACAGCACGGCTTGGCCGTCGGCGGCCACGTCCGCGAACGGGAAACCCAGACGATCCAGGCCGGGGACGGGCTTGGTGACGGGGTCGGCGAAGTACCCGCCCGTCAGCTGGCCCGCGCACTCCAGCAGGTGCCCCACCACGGTCCCCTGGCCGAGCAGAGTGGGGTCCCCGGCCAGGTCCCAGCCGTGCTCGTGGGCTATGGCACCCAGGTAGAGCGCGGGATCGGCCAGGCGGCCGGCGATCACCACGTCGGCGCCCCCGGCCAGCGCCTCGGCGACCGGCGCGGCCCCCAGATAGGCGTTGGCGGAGACCACCTCGTCGGACTCGGCCGACAGCGGCCGGCCGGTCTCCCACAGGACGGGGTCGGTGCGGCGCACGGCGTCGAGCACGTCGTCGCCGCTGATCACCCCCACCCG